>CBDUSX010000116.1:0-8088 GCA_965369935.1 uncultured bacterium | reverse complement strand
AATCAGCCGGGCATTACCGCTCCCATCATCCGCGGGCCGTTTTTCGATTGAGGGTTTTGCTGCGCGACCCGAATTAACTTCTCATGCTTGCGATGTTCCGCTCCCCCTTGTTGCTCATTGCCACGGCCACGGCCGTGCTGGGCCTGGCCATAGGCACCCGGCTCACCTTCGGGTTGTTCCTGCAGCCCATGACCGAGGCCATGGGCTGGGGCCGGGAAACCTTCGCTTTGGCCATCGCCCTGCAAAACCTGATCTGGGGGGCGACCCAGCCCTTTTTCGGGATGTTGGCCGACCGCTACGGCTCCGGCCGCATCGTGGCCATTGGCGGGTTGGGGTATGGCGCGGGGCTGTACCTGATGTCCCAGGCCGCCACGCCCCTGGCCCTGAATCTCACCACCGGGCTCCTGATCGGCCTCAGCCTGAGCGCCACCTCCTTTGCGGTGGTGCTGGGCGCGGTGAGCCGGGCGGTGAGCGAGGAGCGGCGCAGCCTGGCCCTTGGCATCGCCTCGGCGGGTGGTTCCATGGGGCAATTCATGTTGTTGCCTATCAGCCAGCAGTTGATCGGCAGCTTCGGCTGGGTGGCCGCCCTGGCCGGAATGGCCATGATCGCCGCGCTGATTGTGCCCTTGGCCGCGGGCATGGCCGGCAATCCATCTCCCGCGCCGGCGGCCTTGCAGTCCCAGGGCATTTGGGAGGCCATGAGCGAAGCCTGCGGGCATCGCGGCTATTTGTTGCTCAACGCCGGGTTTTTCGTGTGCGGTTTTCACGTCACCTTTATCGGCACCCACCTGCCGGCCTATATCGTGGACAACGGCATGGACCCGGGACTGGGCGCGACGGCGCTGGCCGTGATCGGGTTTTTCAACATGCTGGGCTCCTGGTTCTGGGGGGTGATGGGGGGCAGGTATTCCAAGAAGTACAATCTCACCATGCTCTATCTGGCGCGCGCCGTAATTATGTCGGTGTTCGTCTTCCTGCCCATCAGCGACGTGTCCATCCTCATGTTCGCGGGTGGAATGGGATTTCTGTGGCTGGGCACGGTGCCTCTCACCAACGCGCTGGTGGGGCAAATCTTTGGGGTGCGCTACATCGGCACCCTGTTCGGAATCGTTTTCTTCTCTCACCAGGTCGGCGCCTTCCTGGGCGTATGGCTGGGGGGCTTCATCTTCGACCTCGCGGGTTCCTACGATCCCGTCTGGTATATTTCGATCGTGCTGGGCGTGATCTCGGCCCTGCTGCACTGGCCGATCAACGAGGAGCCCGTGTCCCGCCTCGCCCTGGCCGCGGAGAAAGCCTAAAAGGCCGGGCGCGGGCTTCTGGGCCGGGACTCCGGCAGCCGGAGAATGGATATGGGAGACGTGAAAAAACTGATGCTGCTGGCGCGGCTGCATGAAACGCAGCAGGTCAAGCTTTCCCCCGAAGAGGGCGAGGCCGTGCTGGCTTTCACCTCAGAGGCCATCCGTACGCTGCACGGCCTGACCGGCAGGATGCCCTTCGATTGCGAGCCGGCGGGCTACGCGCGGGCGCTGGCCGAACTGCGGGAGAAGGCATGAGCGCCGCGGGGGACGAGCTGACCGGGCTCAGCCTGGTGGAGGCCGCGGAGGCCATCGCCACGGGCAAGGCCTCCTCCGAGGAGATCACCCGGGCCTGCCTGGAGCGGATCGAAGCGCTCCAGCCACGGCTCAACTGTTTCATCGCCCTGCACGGGGAGCAGGCGCTGGAAGCGGCGCGCCGCGCGGATGAGGAGCTTGCCCAGGGCAAGCGCCGGGGGCCGCTCCACGGGGTGCCCCTGGCCCACAAGGACCTCTACTACCGGGCCGGGCGCATCTCCACCTGCGGCACGGTGATCCGCAAGGACTTCGTGCCCGACCACACGGCCACCGTGCTGGAGCGGCTGGACGGCGCGGGCGCGCTGGACGTGGGCACCCTGAACATGTGCGAATTCGCCACCGGGCCCCACGGCCTGAACGAGCACTATGGGCATTGCCGCAATCCCTGGAACACGGAGCATATCTGCGGGGGCTCTTCCAGCGGCTCGGGCGTCTCCGTGGCGGCGCGGCTGGTGTTCGGCGCCCTGGGCACGGACACCGGCGGTTCGGTGCGCCTGCCCGCGGGCATGTGCGGGCTGGCCGGGCTGAAGCCCACCTACAGCCGTGTCAGCCGTCATGGGGTGATGCCCCTGTCCTTTTCCCTGGATCACGTGGGCCCGCTGACGCGCACAGTGGCCGGCTGCGCGCGCCTGATGAACGTCATTGCCGGGCAGGACCCCCGGGATCCTACCTCCAGCGCGGAGCCCGTGCCGGACTATGAGGCCGGGCTGGAGGATGGGGTGAAAGGGCTGAAGATCGGCGTGCCCAAGAATTACTTCTACGATCACACGGACGATGAGGTGCGCACGGCGATGGAAGCGGTGCTGGAGGTCTTCCGCTCCCAGGGGGCCGAGATCATCACCCTGGAGGTGCCGGACATGAGGCGGATTTACGACATGGGGCAGATCGTCTCGCGGTCGGAGGCGGCCGCCATCCACCGTCCGTGGCTGGCCACCCGTCCGCAGGACTACTCGCCCCAGGTGCGGGCGCGCACCCAACAGGGCCTGATGATTCCGGCCACCCACTACCTGGAGGCGCTCAGCCTGCGGCAGAGCCTGCTGGCCGAATTCGTGGAGACGGTGTTCAGCAAGGCGGACATGCTGCACACGCCCATGCTTTCCGTGCCGGTGCCGACCATCGCCGACACCGACGTGGGGGCGTCGGACAAAATGAGCGCGGTTATTTCCAGATTGACTTGGTGTACGCGCCCGTTCAATTTTCTGGGAGTGCCCGTATTGACGATGCCCGCGGGCTTTTCCGCAAGCGGCCTGCCCATGTCCTTCCAGTTGGCGGGGCGGCCTTATGCGGAAGCCACCCTGCTCCGGGCGGGGCGGGCCTATGAGCGGGAGACCGCCTGGCATCAGGCCCTGCCACCCTGCTGAAACGATGGGTGCGCTCGCGGCGGGGCGGCCTTCGCGCGCCGCTTGGCGCCTCCCGCCATGGGATTTCAACCAAGCGATAGAGCAACATCCGAGGAGCTATGACGACCTATCCGGACTCCGAATCCAAATCCGCCCGGCTTTTCGAGCGCGCCCGCCGGGTGCTGCCGGGAGGCAACAGCCGCTCGACGATTTTCTATCCGCCCTATCCGATATTCGCGCGTTCGGGCAAGGGCTGCCGCATCACCGACGTGGACGGCGTGGAGCGCGTGGACTTCGTCAACAACTACACGGTGCTCATTCACGGCCATGCCCACCCGGAAGTGACCGCCGCCGTCACGGCTCAGCTGGAGCTGGGCGCGGGCTTCGCCCATCCCACCGAGGCGGAGGTGAAGCTGGCCGAACTGCTGACCTCGCGCGTGCCTTCCTTCGAGCGCGTCCGCTTCGTCAATTCGGGCAGCGAGGCGGTGATGAACGCCGTCAAGGCCGCGCGCGCCTTTACCGGGCGGCCCAAGATCGCCAAGTGCGAGGGGGTGTACCACGGCTCCTACGATTACGTGGAGGTGAGCCTGGACTCCAGCGCGCCGGACTGGGGAGAGGACACGCCTGTGTCGGTGCCTTATGCCAGGGGTACGCCGCCCAACGTGCTGAGCGACGTGGTGGTGCTTCCCTTCAACGACGTGGAACAGAGCGAGCGCATCCTCACCGCCCACGCCGCCGGGTTGGCCGCGGTGGTGGTTGACGTGATGCCAAACCGGGCCGGGCTGATCCCCGCCACGCCCGAATATTTGCGCATGCTGCGGGAGGTGACGCGCCGGCACGGCATGGTGCTGATCCTGGACGAGGTGATTTCCCTGCGGCTGGGCTACCAGGGCGGGCAGACCGAATTCGGGGTGGATCCCGATCTGACCACCATGGGCAAGGTCATCGGCGGCGGCCTGCCGGTGGGGGCGGTGGCCGGCAGGGAAGAGGTGATGGCAATGTTCGACCACAGCCACGGCAAGGCCCCCCTGCCCCATGGCGGCACCTTCAACGGCAACCCGCTGACCATGGTGGCCGGCCACGCGGCCATGAGCCTGATGACCGAGGAGGCCTTCGCGCGCCTCGCCACGCTGGGGGAAAAGGCCCGCAGCCAGCTTTCCGAGGCGTTCAGGATCGCCGGGGTGGAGGGCAGAATCACGGGCAAGGCCTCCCTGTTCATGATCCACCTCAAGGACAAGCCGCTCACCACCTACCGGGACGCGTTCAAAAGCCCCGAGGAGCAGCAACTGCTGGCCGGCGTGCACCGCCACTTCCTCAACAACGGCATCATCATCGCCGCCGGTGGCCTGGGGGCCCTGTCCACGCCCATGACCGAAGCGGAGATAGACCAGCTGTCCGAGGCTTTTCTGGGTGCGTTGCGGGCGCTGCCGCAGTCCGTGGCGGTTCCGGCCCGGGGGGCTTAGTACTACTTGGTCAGATTCCTTATGCGCCGGGTGACAACAAGCATTTGGACAAAGGAACCGCCGATAAACGCCGATGAACGCAGAGTTGACCTACTGTTCTCATTCTTGACCGTGTTCATCTGCGTCCATCCGCGGTTACAAATAACCAGGCAGTATTAGGGGAGCCACATTCCGCCGTTGGGGCTGATCAGCTGGCCTGTCAGGTAGGCGGCCTGGTCGGAGCAGAGGAAGGCCACGGCATTGGCAATATCCTCCGGCTGTCCCACCCGCCCGGCGGGGATGGCGGCCAGCACCTGGTCGCGCACTTTCTCTATGCCTTCGCGCATCAGCTCGGTGTCTATCACCCCCGGCAGCACCGCATTGGCCGTGACGCCCTTGGCGGCGTATTCCACCGCCAGAGTGCGGATCAGGCCGATCAACGCCCCTTTCGCCGCGGCGTAAGAGGCGGCCCCGCGCCAGCCGAGGGTGGCGGCCACGCTGGAGGTACACACGATGCGCCCCCAGCCGCTCTCGAGCATGGGATTGATGGTTTCGCGGATGCAGTGGTAGGCGCCGTCCACGTGTACGGCGAACTGCCGCCGCCAGTTGTCTATATTTTCGTTGCGGAACAGGGAGGGCGGCCCCGCGATGCCGGCGTTGCAGATCACGATCTGGGGTTCGCCCAAGGTGGAGCGGATGTTTGCCAGCCCTTCCTTCACCGCCTCGTAGTCGGACACGTCCGCACGCACGGCGAGTTGCTTCACGCCGCTCCGGGCGGCGTGCTCCGCGGTGTCCCGCGCCCCCTCGGCGTTGAGGTCCATGACCGCGATATCGGCCCCCTGCGCGGCCAGGGCCAGGCAGATGGCCCGCCCGATGCCCGCCGCGCCTCCAGTGACCAGGGCCACCTTTCCTTTCAGATTGGGTTCGGTCATGGGTGCGCACCCGTTGCGTTGTATACAGTTGTAGCGCCTCATTGCCGCCCCTGGGAGCGGGAAAAACCCTTGCCCTTCCTGTGCTTCTTAATGCAGCAATTGGCCGGGATTGTCCATTGACGGGGACGGCTGAGAGCGGAGCGGCTTGCTTTGCGGAACGCACGGTGGATAATGGCCTGTCCCGCCCACCAGCGGCTACAGCGGGGCATGCAAGGGCGTTGGGAGGGCCGGCGGCAAAGGAACCAGGATTATGGGGATGGCTTGCACATGGAAAGATTGAAGGGAAAGACCGCCGTGGTTACCGGCGCGGGGGCCGGAATCGGAGAGGCGATCTGCCTGCGGCTGGCCCGGGAGGGGGCCACGGTGGTGGCCATGGACAGGGACAAAGACGCCGCGGAAGCCGTGGCCGCCCAGGCGGGCCGGGAGGGAGGCGCGGCCCATGCCCTGGGCGGGGACGTCTCCAGCAGCCGGGACTGCGAAGCGGTGCACGATTGGGTGCAGGCCCAACTGGGCGGGACGCACGTCCTGTGCAACGTGGCGGGCATCGTGGACGGAGGCACGCTGGTGGAGGCGGACGAGGAAAGCTGGCGGCGCACGATGGACATCAACATGAAGGGCACCTACCTGATGTGCCGGCTGTTCGTGCCGCTGATGATCGCCTCGGGCGGCGGATCCATCGTCAACATCTCCTCGGTGGCGGGGCCTTTCGCCGTGAGAAACCGCGGGGTGTACTCGGTGTCGAAGGCAGGCTTGATCGGCCTGACCAAGTCTCTTGCGGCGGATTTTGTCCGGGAGGGCATCCGGGTCAACGCGATTTGTCCCGGCACGGTCGAAACCCCCTCCTGGCATCAACGTGTCAAAGACGCTCCAGACCCCGAGCGGGCCCTGAAGAGCTTCATCGCCAGACAGCCCATGGGGCGGGTGGGACAACCGGAGGAAATCGCCGCGTTGGCCGCCTATCTGGCCTGCGACGAGTCGGCTTACATGACCGGCCAGGCCATCGCCATTGACGGCGGCATGACCATGTAGCCGGACCTGAGGGAAGGGGCTTCGGGCGTGGTCTGGGATCAGGGCGGGCGCGCCGCCCGTGGCCGGGTTTCGGCGGGGCGCGGGTGGCGCAAGGGCCGTCCGCGGCCTGAACTATCCGCCTTCCCGCAGGCATTTCTCCACCGCCTGCGCCAGTTTCTCCTGGTCGTATGGTTTGCGCAGCACATCCCCCCCCACGGCAAAGGCCCCGTAGCCGCGCAGGGTTTGCTCATCGTAGGCGGAGACCAGCAGCACTTTCAGTTCGGCGTGGCGCTGCCGCGCTTCGGTGGCCAGTTGCGTACCGTTCATGCCGTCAGGCAGACCAACGTCAGCGAACAGCAGGTGCACGGGTTTTCCGGACTCCAGCAGTTCCAGCGCGGCGGAGGCGTTGCCTGCCTTCAACACCTCGTAGCCCAGCTGGCTGAGCATGAAGCCGGTGACGTTGCGAACCTCCTCATCGTCCTCGACCACCAGGATGGTGTTCTTCGTGAGATCGTGCTTTTGGCCGTCCATGGGCAAGCCTCCCGCGATAATTTTCAATCCTCTTCCGTGGAGGGCAGGAACAACGCGATCGTGGTGCCTGAATCCTGCTCCGATTCAATTTCCACGTACCCCCCCGACTGGTTCACGAATCCGTGAACCATGCTCAGCCCCAACCCGCTGTGCTCGGCCAGCCCCTTGGTGGTGAAAAAGGGCTCGAAGGCCCGCTCCCGCACTTCCGTGGTCATACCGGAGCCTGAGTCGGACACGGCCAGCACGACGTAGCGCCTGGCTTCCGTTCCTCCTCCGTTTTTATCTTCGTTTGGGGGGCTGGTCCAGTTTCGCGTATTGATCGTCAGCTTGCCGCCCTGGGGCATGGCGTCGCGGGCATTGAGCGCAAGGTTGAGCAGGGCGTTTTCCAGTTCCCCTTGATCCGCCTTGACCGGCCACAGGTGCTCGCTGGTCACGGTGGTCAGCTCGATGGCTTCGCCCAGGGGGGGGCGCAACAGCTCGATCATTTCCAGGGTCACCTGGTTGAGGTCGATCACCTTGGGCTGCAGGAGTTGTCTGCGCGAAAAGGCCAACAGGCGCTTGACCAGGTCCGTGCCGCGCTGGGTGGCGGCCTTGATCGGCTTGACCAGCACGCTCAGTTTTTCGTCCTCCTCCAGTTCCTCCCCCAGCAAATAAGCGTAACTTTGGACGATGTGCAAAAGGTTGTTGAATTCGTGGGCCACGCCTCCGGTGATCTGGCCCACAGCCTCCATGCGCTGGGCGCGGATCAGTTGGGCTTCGGCTTTTTTACGTTCGTTGATCACTTCGGTGAACATGACCACTCCGTTGATTTCCCCCCTCAGGTTGCGCCAGGGGTGGGTCTCCCAACGCACCCAGTAGAGCGTTCCGTCGGCCAGTTGAAAGGAATCCTCTTCGCGCCGTTCCACCGTTCCCGCCAGGCTGCTCTGAAATGCCTCACTCCAACTGTCCGGCGTTTCGGGGAAGACGTCCTTGTGGTAACGGCCGTTGAGGTCCTCCTGCCCCAGATTGAAATCCTCCACCCAGCGGCGGCTGTGCACCAGATAGCGCATGTCGCGGTCGAACATGGCCACCGCCGCCGGGGCGTGCCTGATGAACAGTTGCAACTGCTCCTCGCGCGCGCGCAGGGCCTCTTCCACGCGTTTGAGGTCGGTGATGTCCGTCCACACGCCCGCGGTGCCGCCTTCCCGCGTTTTTCGTTCGCTGACCAGGAACCAGCCGCCGTCCG
>CBDUSX010000115.1:0-8103 GCA_965369935.1 uncultured bacterium | reverse complement strand
CATGAGACAATCGCCGGGTCCTAACGGTTGAATTTTTAAGAACCAAATCGAAGCTCTCCCGTTTCAAGATATGCGTTAACACCAACGCCCTCTATGCCATATTGAAGGAACGATCCCGGCCAAGCCCCCGCCGGGTGCTGAAACCCCGGCATCACAGAATCCACCTCGTTCAATCACTCCAGCGGCAGACCCATTTCGCCACCTGCGAATTCGCAATCACAAAAGGTACCCCTATCTGCCTGTAACCGCCTAAAACCAATCACGTTCTCCCGGCTGCCGGGAGCAAACGGAGACGCCGCGGGTATCCGCGCCGGCTTCAACCCCAAGCACCAGACTATATCCCTCGTACTTCTATGAAGACACAGACCACCGCCGAAAACCTCCCCGAAGAGAAGCCGGAATCCACCGAAGAAAAGCCGAAATCCGCCGAAGGCGATGCGGCTGAGGAAAAAACGTCCAAGGCGTCCAAAGCGCCCGACGCCACGCGCTCCAATAGCTCGCCCCAGGCGATGAACCTGAACGAGTTGAAGCGGCAGAGCATCCCCGAATTGAACATGAAGGCCAAGGCCCTCAACATCGAGAACGCCAGCAGCCTGCGCAGACAGGACCTGATATTCGCGCTGCTGCAGGCGCAGTCCAACCAGAATGGGATGATCAACGGCTCGGGCGTGCTGGAAACCCTGCCCGATGGCTTCGGTTTCCTGCGCTCCCCGGACTACAACTACCTGCCGGGGCCCGACGACATTTACGTGTC
Source organism: uncultured bacterium (assembly GCA_965369935.1). Lineage (GTDB taxonomy): Bacteria > SAR324 > SAR324 > SAR324 > JACQKK01 > JAPUIH01. The sequence goes on along the minus strand of CBDUSX010000115.1, from coordinate 7,349 downwards.
GCCCTCCCAGATTCGCCGCTTCAACATGCGCACGGGGGACACCATTGCCGGGCAGATCAGGCCGCCCAAGGAAAACGAGCGCTACTTCGCCCTGCTCAAGGTGGAGAACCTCAACTTCGAGGCGCCGGAAAACGCCAAGGACAAGATTCTGTTCGACAATCTGACGCCCCTGTACCCGGAGCAGCGCTTTATCCTGGAACGGGACCAGGAAGACCTGACCACGCGGATCATGGACCTCATCTCTCCGATCGGCATGGGTCAGCGCGGGCTGATCGTGGCCCCGCCGCGCACGGGCAAGACCATGATCCTGCAAAGCATCGCCAACAGCATTTCCATCAACCACCCGGATGCAGTGCTGATCGTGCTGCTGATTGACGAGCGGCCCGAGGAAGTGACCGACATGGAGCGCTCGGTGAAGGGCGAGGTGATCTCGTCCACCTTCGACGAGCCCGCCACCCGTCACGTGCAGGTGGCCGAGATGGTGATCGAAAAGGCCAAGCGGCTGGTGGAGCACCAGAAGGAAGTGGTGATCCTGCTGGATTCCATCACCCGGCTGGCGCGCGCCTACAATTCCGTGGTGCCACCCAGCGGCAAGATCCTCTCCGGCGGCGTGGACTCCAACGCCCTGCACAAGCCCAAGCGGTTTTTCGGGGCGGCCCGCAACATCGAGGAAGGCGGCTCCCTGACCATCATCGCCACGGCCCTGATAGACACCGGCAGCCGCATGGACGAGGTGATCTTCGAGGAGTTCAAGGGCACCGGCAATATGGAGTTGGCGCTGGACCGGCGGCTGGTGGAAAAGCGCATGTTTCCGGCCATTGACATCAGCAAGTCCGGCACCCGCAAGGAGGAATTGCTCATTCCCAAGAACGACCTGGACCGCATCTGGGTGCTGCGGCGCGTGCTGCAGCCCCTCAACGTGGTGGAGAGCATGGAGTTCCTGTCCAGCAAGCTGGTGAATTTCAAGACAAACATCGAATTCCTGGATATGATGGACAAAATGTAAGGGCCGTTGCGCCGGCCGCAAAATCCATCCGCGGGGCCCGGCGCGCCGGCAAACCAGCCGGTGCACCCATAACCGTATTTCCTAAACATTGCTGGAACGCGAGACGATGAAACCCGACATTCACCCGGAGTACAAGGAAACCGTGTTCAACTGCGCCTGCGGGCAGAGCCACAAGAGCTACTCCACCCTGGGCGGCTCGCACCGCGTGGACATCTGCGCGGCCTGTCATCCGTTCTTCACGGGCAAGGAGAAGCTGGTGGACACCGCCGGGCGGATTGACAAGTTCAACCGCCGCTACAGACGCGAGGAGTCCGGTTCCTGAAACGGGCAGTGAACAACGATGTTTGAACATCTGGAAGGGGTGCGCAAAAGGTACGATGATCTGACCGGGCGCCTGAGCGACCCCGATGTCATTTCAGACCAGCCCGCCTACCGCAAACTGTCCAAAGAGCACGCCGAACTCTCGCCCGTCATCGAGGCCTACTCGAATTTCCTGAAAGTTCGCCACGAGCTGGAGGATCACCAGCGCATCCTGGACGATCCCGGCGAGGATGCCGAGCTCAAGGAACTGGCGGGGGAGGAGGCCCCGGCCCTGGCCGGGGAGCTGGAGCGCCTCACCGAAGAGTTGAAGACCCTGCTCCTGCCCAAGGACCCCCTCGACGACAACGACATCATTCTGGAAATCCGCGCCGGCACCGGCGGGGACGAGGCGGCGCTGTTCGTGGGGGACCTGCTGAAGATGTACCTGCGCCATGCGGAGACCCGGAAATGGCGCACCGAGGTGCTCAGCTCCAGCCCCAGCGAGGTGGGAGGATTCAAGGAGATCATCGTGGCCATCGAGGGCAGCCAGGTCTACCGCACCCTCAAGTTCGAAAGCGGCGTCCACCGCGTACAGCGCGTGCCCCAGACCGAGTCCCAGGGACGGGTGCACACCTCCACGGCCACGGTGGCCGTGATGCCCGAGGCGGACGACATCGAGGTGGAAATCAACCCGGGCGACCTGCGCATTGACGTGTTCCGCTCCTCGGGGCCGGGGGGTCAGAGCGTGAACACCACCGACTCCGCCGTGCGCATCACCCATCTGCCCAGCGGCATCGTCGCGCAAAGCCAGGACGAAAAATCCCAGCACAAGAACAAGGCCAAGGCCATGAAGGTGCTCAGCGCCCGCATCTACGAGAAGGTGCGGGAGGACCAGACGCGCCAGCAGGCCGAGCAGCGCCGCACCATGATCGGCACGGGGGACCGCAGCGAGCGCATCCGCACCTACAATTTTCCCCAGGGGCGAATCACCGACCACCGCATCGGGCTGACCCTGTACAAGCTGAACCAGGTGCTGCAGGGGGAAATCGAAGAACTGGTGGACGCCCTGCTGGAGCGCGAACGGACCGAAATGCTGCAACAGACCGAGGAGCAGTCCGGGGCGGCGTCCTAGCGGAGGGCGTGGCCGGGGCGGCCCACGGGAAAGTTATCGTTCCTTGCTCTTCTTTTTCAGAAATTCGGTGGTGAGGTTGATCAATTCCGGCGGCGGGGGATCGTCCAGGATGTTCTGGGCCAACTCGACACTGGTCTTGTAGCGGTTCATGTACTGTCTGCAATTCGAGCACAGAAATATGTGCAGGCGGAACACGAAGGAATCCGGCTTTGTCAGATTGTTGTCCAGGAAGTCCATCAGAAAATCCCGGATTTCCTCACAGTCTTTCAGTACAGATGGCATGCGCATTTGATTATCGCTCCTCCGCGCTGTAGAAATCCTGCATGGCCACCATGAGGTATTGGCGCACCCTGTGTAATCTGACTCTGACCGCGCCTTCGCCGATGCCAAGGGCATCCGCCACCTCTTTGGACGTGAGCCCTTGAACGTCACGCAACTCGAACACCGCCTTTGATTCCGCGGGCACTTTACTCAGAGCCTTTTCCAGAGTCTCCCGGATTTCGGCGGTTTCGAAATTCTGTTCTGGATTGCCCCGCCAGTCTGTAAATTTTGTAACCGAATCCACATTTTCCCACAGATCGGCTTTCTCCAAATCTCCCGCGATGTACCAGTTGTCCCTGATGACCTTCTTCAGCCGGTCCACGGCCTTGTTGTAGGTAATGGACATCAGCCAGGTGCGGAGTTGGGACTGGCCCTTGAATTTAGCCATCCCCTCGTAAGCGGCCAGAAAGGATTCCTGCACCACCTCCTGGGCGTCGTCCGCGTTGCGCAGCAGGCGGTTGGCCAGCCGGAACAAGGCCGGATGATAGAGCCGCACAATCTCGTTGAACGCGCTCGCATCGCCGCTGAGCACCCGCTCGGCGAGAACTTTGGGGTCAATATCCGTCATGCGTCCGCCATGAACTCAGGCCCGGTGGCCTGGGCCCGACCGGCGGCTGACGCCGCCGAAAATTTCCGCTGCCACCTCTGAAAAAATGTAACATTTCCACAGGTTTGCAGACTAACCCAATGAGGGGTGTCTTGATGCGCGGCTGACCTGGGAACAGCGGTGATTCCCACAGCCAAGCCCCTCCGTGTACGCTGCCGATCCATCAAACCACAAAGAGGTTGCTCCATGCTAGCAAACTCGCGGGATACCTCGACGATCACACCGTTCACGTCGTCGCCGGTGGAACGCTTCATCCACCACAACGGACAGATCAGGTCCCTCAGGCGCCATACGCTCATCTATTCCGCCGGAGACCCGTCCGCGCAATTTTACCTGATTACCAGCGGCGAAGTTAAGCTGTCGCGCCACACCCCGGAAGGGCGGGAACTGACATTGGACCATCTGGACGCGGGCTCGATCTTTGGCGAAATCGAAATCCTGCTCGGCAGGAACAGGGAATGCCAGGCCGTCGCGCGCACGGAACTGCGCATGGTTGCGGTTGACCGGGAGCCGCTGCTGGAAATGATGGAGCGCGATCCGAAATTCGGCCTGTGGCTGGCCCAGCGCATGAGCAACCGCCAGACCCGCATGGAAGATCGGCTCGAATCCCTGCTCTTCAAGAGCGCCAATGGCAAGGTGGCCCAGTTGCTGGTCAATCTGGCCAGGGAGTACGGGCAGGAGACACCCGAGGGCATCGTCATCAATTATCCCATCACCCACCAGGAAATCGGAAACCTGATCGCCACCACGCGGGAAACGGTGAGCTACGCTTTTATGGAATTCCGGCGGATGGGCCTTATCTCCAGCAGGCAGCGCAAAACCATCGTCCACGATCTGAACGGCCTGAGCGGCGAGGCGCGGAGATGATCCGCCGGGCCGAATTTTTGCCGCGCCCCGCGGGCCGGATTTAAATGGCGCACCCTTCCTTCATCGATTCCAGAAATCTGTCGAATAAATAGCCCGAGTCGTGGGGACCGGGGCTGGCCTCCGGGTGATACTGCACGGAAAACGCCCGCTGCGCGGGGCATTCGATGCCCTCCACCGTTTCGTCGTTCAGGCTGCGGTGGGTCACGCGCACCCCTTGCGGCAAATCCTCCTCGGCCACCGCAAAGCCGTGGTTCTGGCTGGTCACCTCGATTCTGCCCGTGTCCAGATTGACCACCGGGTGGTTGGCCCCGTGATGGCCGAACTTGAGTTTGTAGGTCTTGCCGCCCAGCGCCAGGTTCATGATCTGGTGGCCCAGGCAAATGCCGAAGATGGGCACCTTGCCCAGCAGCCCCTGCACAATCTCCACCGCCTCGCGCACGGGCTCCGGATCGCCGGGACCGTTGGAGAGGAACACCCCGTCCGGATTCTTCGCCAGGGCGGCGGCGGCCGGAAAATCGTAGGGCACCACCTCGATCGCCACGCCCCGCCCGGCCAGGCTGCGCAGGATGTTGAACTTGATGCCGTAGTCGTAGGCGATCACGCGCAAGCCCTCTGCCGGAGCCGCCGCGCCGTCCTTCCAGGTGTAGGGCTGATCCACGGACACCTCCCGCGCCAGGTTGCGCCCTTCCATGCCCGGCAGGGCGCGCGCCTGCTCCAGCAGGGCGGTTGTGTCCGCCCCCTCCCACGGGGCGATCAGCCCGGGCAGGGCGCCATGCTCCCTTAAGGCGATCACCAGCGCCCGCGTGTCCACGCCTTCCAGCACGGTGATGCCGTGCTTCTCCAGGTAATGCTCCAGGCTGTCTCCGGCACGCCAGTTGGAGACCACCCGGCTCAACTCCTTGACGATCATCCCGCTGGCGAAGGGCATGCGGGACTCCACGTCTTCGTCGTTGACCCCGTAGTTCCCGATATGGGGATAGGTCATGGTGATGATCTGGCCGCAGTAGGAAGGATCGGTGAGGATTTCCTGGTAGCCGGTCATGGCCGTGTTGAAGATCACCTCGCCGGAGGCCTCTTTCTTCGCCGCGCGCAGCCGCCCCCGGAAGCTCAGTCCGTTGCTCAATACCAGAATGCCGTCCATGGAACGTTCCGGGCAGGGTGTTGCGGCACAGCTTAATTTGTACAGCCTATGTTGTTATAGTGCTTTGCAGACGATTGGGGAAGAGGACCGGAGAAACCCCCGGGCGGGCTTCGCGGGGGCCACCGTCATTGCCCGCCGCCTCCCTTGCCGGCCAGCTTATCGCGAGCACCGCTTTCAGGAGCACCAGCCCGGATGAACCGTTCCGCCGCAAGGCGCGCTCAATCAAGGGAACACACCGCGGGGCTCGCTCCAGCCAAGCCCCTTGCGGAGACTCCCGCGCCCCCACCCACGGGCGCCGCCGCCCTGCGCCGGGCCGTTTCTTCGCCCGAGGCCCTGGCGGCCAAGCTGGGCGCACCGCCCGGAGAAATCAAGCGCGCCGCCGCGGGCTCCCGCTTGCGCGTGCCGCTCTACTACCTGTCCCTGATCCGCGAGGAGGACGATCCCATCCGGCGGCAGGCGGTGCCCTCCGCCGAAGAACTGCGGGAGGAGGCGCTGGCGGCGGACCCCTTCGCCGAGGACGACCCGCGCCACGCGCCCGTGCCCCACCTGACCCACCGCTATCCCGACCGGGCCCTGCTGCTGGTCACCGGGCTCTGCCCCATGACCTGCCGCTTCTGCATGCGCCGGCGCAAGACCCTGCACGGCGAGCCCATCACGCCCGCCATGGTCTCCCGCGCCATCGCCCATGTGCGCAAGACCCCGGCCATAAGGGAGGTGATCCTGTCCGGCGGCGATCCGCTGATGTTATCCGACGTCCGGCTGGACGCCATCCTGGACGAACTGCGCGGCATCCCGCACGTGGAGCGCCTGCGCATCCACACCCGCATGCCCTGCGTGGAGCCGGGGCGGATCAGCGAAAAGCTGGCCGCCCTGCTGGCCGCCCGGCGCCCCCTCACCGTGGGGGTGCACTTCAACCATCCACGGGAAGTGACGCCCCAGGCCTCCCGCGCCCTGGCCCTGCTGGCCGATGCGGGCCTGCCCCTGGTCAACCAGACGGTGCTGCTGAAAGGGGTCAACGACGACGCGCGCCTGCTGGCCAAACTGTTCCGGGCCCTGATGCGCTGCCGGGTGCATCCCTACTATCTGCACCATACCGACCTCATCCCCGGCACGGCTCACTTCCGCCTCTCCGTTCCGCAAGGCATGGCCGTCGTGCGTGAGCTGCGCGAACTGGCGCCGGAGCTTTCCATGCTGCACTACGTGCTGGACACCCCCGGCGGCGGAGGCAAGGTGCCGCTGGGATAATGAGCCTACTCCGCCGGACGGCCGCCGGGCATGATGAGGACGGAGGAGAGGCAGATGGCCACGGTCTTGCCCTCCTCGTTGAGCACGATGGATTCCCCCACCGCCGTGCGCCCGCCCAGGTGGGCCAGCCAGGCCTCGCAACGCAGAACGCCCGAGGAGACGGGGCGGATGAAATTGATCTTGAGGTCTATGGAAGTCTGGCCCGTATCGTTGGGAATGGCGGAGCGCACCGCGAAGGCAATGGCCGAATCCCCCAGGCAGGCCAGTATGCCCCCCTGCACGATCCCTCCGTTGTGGGTCAGCGCCTTGGTGACCGGCAGTTCCAGCACCGCCAGGCCCGGCTCCATCTTGACCACCTTGATGCCCAGCAGCTCGAAGATCGGGCTGGGTCGGTAGTTCTTCAACCACTGGACTTTTTCCTCCGAAAAGGGAGGAAAATCCTTCAGCCTGTACATGGGCCAATTCTCCCGTCGTTGCTTCGGCCCGCCGCCGGGCCCGCCCCCCTTCCCCGTCATGCGGCCGTGAACGCCGTAAAATGGCCGCGCGCTGGGGCACTTGTCAAATTATTTCTGGCGGGCCACACTGCCCCCTGAACCCATTCGGCGGCGCCATGAACCAACTCCCCCTCCATCAGCGGCACGAGGCCGCGGGCGCGAAATTCGGCGAGTTCGCCGGGTTTTCGATGCCCCTGTACTACGGCAAGCCCATCGAGGAGCACCACACGGTGCGC
>CBDUSX010000114.1:0-8144 GCA_965369935.1 uncultured bacterium | reverse complement strand
CGATGTTGCGGTGGGTCAGCATGGCCCCCTTGGATGGGCCGGTGGTGCCGCCCGTGTAGAGCAGCAACGCCAAGTCTTCCCGAGGGTCGATCGGCACCTCCTTCAGCCGCGCGCCGTCCTCCGCCAGCAGCGTCTCGAAGGGCAGATTGTCCTGCGGCGGATTGTTCTGTGGCGGCGCGCCGCCGCCCTCCCCGGCCACCACGAGGGGGTGCTCCAGCAGCGCCCGTACCTCCGGGGTGGCCGCGGCGGCGGTCTCCCCGGCGATGAGCAGCCGCGCGCCTGAATCCTCCAGTTGCCGGGCAAGCTCCCGGGCGCTGAGCATCGGATTGCAGGGAACGGCCACCGCCCCGGCCCGCCAGATGCCGTAGAATGACGCGATCAGCGCCGGACCGTTGGCCAGGCAGAGCGCGACGCGGTCTCCCTTGCGCACGCCGAGTTTTTGCAAGCCGGCGGCCAGGTTGCGGGCCCGCGCGGCGAGTTCCGCATAGGTGAGGGTTTCCCGCTCGGCGAGGGATTCATGGTCGAGAAATCGGACAGCCGTCCGTTCCGCGAATGCGGGGAGATTCTTCTCGAGGATCCACCAGATGGGAACCTCGGGATAGTCCAGGGACTTGGGGAGGTGGGCCGGCCAGGCCCCGTGCCAGGGCCGTGATGCGGTGCCCTCCTCCGCCGCGGCGCGAACCTTCCCCATGCTGGCACCTTCCCCGGGTTACGGGCCTCCGGCGCGGTCCTGCGCCTCCTTGGCGGCGGGCGCCGGCGCCGCGGCCACGGCGACCTCCAGGTCGTAGCCCAGCCCCAGGGCCTGCTGATTTTCATCGTGAAAGCGCGGAATGACCTCCAGCATGGCCGTGCGCATGGCCTCCATCTCCATCCCGGCGACGCGGGTCAGCGCCCCGAGCATGATCATGTTCGCGAAGAGCGCATTCTCGAACTTCTCTTTGGACATGGCTGTCGCCGGTACGCTCAGATGGCGCTCCGGACTGTCCTTGCGCACTTCCTCCACCAATTCCGGGTCGTAGAGAATCTTCCCTTCGGCGAGATCGTAAAACCTGGTGTAGGCGGGGGCCGAGAACGCGACGAACACATCCGCCCGCTCCACCACCGGGCTGTCCACGTAGTCGGGGGAGATGACGATCTGCGTACGCACGTATCCGCCACGGGTCTCGGTGCCATGGCTCTTGAGCATGGTCACCTTCTGGCCTTGATGGATGGCGCACAGGCCGATGATCTGGCCCATCCGCACCACGCCTTGGCCGCCGAATCCGCTGATCAGGATTTCAGTACGACGCCTGCCGCCGGATTTGGATGCTTCACCCATCGCCTATTTGCGCTGCTCGTTCATTTCCTTCGATTTGGGAATCAGGCCGCGCATCAGGCTGGAGAACTCCGGCCGGCTGTTGCGGGCGTCGTGCTTGACGCCGGTCTCCCACTTGAAGTCCGATTCCTCTCCATCCACCGTCTTGCCCTTGGTGTGCTCCCAGATCCACTCCAGGTTTTTCACTGTATCCCGCGTGCCCAGGGCTTGGGCCCCGAAGTTCATATTGCAGGGAAAGCGCACGTGCACGAAGGAGAACCCGTCATTCTGGAGCGCCTCCTTGAACACCTTCACCGTCTGATGCCATTGCACCGCCGTGGTTTCCGCCACGTAGGTCGCGCCCGCCGCCTTGACGATGTCGCAGGGATCGAAGCTCTGCTCCACCATGCCGTAGGGGCTGGAGTTGGTGACGTAGCCCGCGGGCGTGGTGGGGGAGAATTGCCCGCCGGTGGACTCGTAGCCCATGTTGTCCTCGCAGATCACCGTGATGCCCAGGTTGCGCCGCGCTGCGTGGATCAGGTGGGAGGCGCCGATGGCCGCGGCGTCTCCATCGCCCACGATGCAGACGATCTTCTTATCCGGCTGTGCGATCTTGAGCCCCGTGGCGATGGCCATTGTCCGGCCGTGGGTGCCGCCGAAATTGTCCCCGCCCCAAGTGGCGTAGGTCTGGCGTCCCACGCAGCCGATGCCGGTGCCGAAGATGACGTCGTCCTGCGCGTACTCCAGCTCGTCGATGGCCTGCAGCAGCCAGTTCTCGATCATGCCGATGCCGCAGCCGTTGCAGGCCTTGGTGGGAATCTGGCTGGCCCTCAGATATTTTTCCGCGAGATTGTTCATTATCGCACCTCCGTCCATACATACGGCAGTTCGGGAACCTGACCGGTGGCGATGATACCGTCCAGCGCGGCGGAAAGTTCCGTGACGGTGTGCAGCTCCGCGCTCTTGCCCATGAAACGAACCTTGTGCTTGTCCGGTGCGGCGCGCATCACCTCCCGCACCAACTGACCGTCGTAATTCATTTCGCAAACCAGATAGCTCGCATCCCGCGCGAACAACTCGTCCGGGAACGGCCAGAGGGTGATCAACCGCAAGAAGCCCGCCCGCACGCCCCGCGCCCGCGCCTCCAGCACGGCGCTCTTGACCGTGCGCGCGGTGGCGCCGTAGGCTACGGCGATCACCTCCGCATCGTCCAACCCGATGGCCTCGTAGCGCAGAATCTGGTCCCTGTTGTGGCGAATCTTGTTCACCAGCCGCTGGGTCTGCTCCCACTGCGCCTCCATCTCCTCGATGTCGTAGCCCTCGGGCGTGTGGGTGTAGGTGGAGACGCACACCCCCGAGCCCTCCCCGATGATGTTCGGGGGAATGTCGATGGCCGAGTTGCCGACATGGAAGAAGGGCATGCTCAGGTTGTGGCGGCGCGGCACGACGATGTCGTACAGGTCGCCGTAGTTGTTGGGGAGGAAGAGGTCCTCCTGCATGTCGGAGATCACCTGATCGGTCAGCACCGTCACCACCGTGCAGAAGCGCTCGGCCAGGTTGAAGGCGTCGATGATGAGCCAGAACATCTCCTGCACGGAATTGGGCGAGAGCACGATGGTCTCGAAGTTGCCCCCGTGGGAGCAGTAACGGGACACGTAGAATTCCCCCTGCCCCGGCGCGCCGGTGATGCCGCTGATGGGCCCGACGCGCATGGCGTCCACCACCACCAGGGGAATCTCGTTGGTGATGGCCCAGCCGTAGGCATCGTGCATCAGCGTAAAGCCGGGGCCCGAGGTGGCCGTCATCGCCTTCAGCCCCCCCAGGCTGGCGCCGGCGCACATGTGCATGCCGGCCAACTCGTCCTCCGCCTGCACGTAATAGCCCTCCACCATCGGCAGCCGCTTGGACATGTACTCGGCGATCTCCGTGGCCGGCGTGATGGGATAGCCGCCGTAGAAGCGGCAGCCCGCGGCGATCGCGCCTTCGGTCACGGCGAAGGTGCCCGTCTCGAGATGGCGGCGCCCCTCGGCGACCAACCGCTCCCACTCGCTCCAGGGCGCGACCAGCCCCGTGTCCACCGCTGCCTCCTGCATTACGCTTCTCCCGGTTGGCCGGATGGCCCGCCCGCGCGCGCCTTACGCGCCGGCGTCCGCCTGCTGGGGCCTGCCATTGCCGCCTGCGCCGTCCTTATCACCCACGTCGATACAGAAGTCGGGGCAAATCTGAAAGCAGAGCATGCAACCCACGCAGTTTTCCTCATGGGCCACCGTCACCGGCACCCACCCGATCTTGTTCTGCTTTTCCCGCCACGCGAAGACGTCCACCGGGCAGATGTTGATGCAGAACCGGCACGCCTTGCACATGTCCTCCCGCACCACCACGTCCCACTTCCCGGACTTGCCGGGCCGCGGCTCCATCTTCTCGGCTCTGAACATCGACATGGGTGGAATTCCAGGCCGTGCGGGTAGGTGCGTGGGGCCTTACGGCCCGTGTGCGGAAATACTGCCACAATTGGCCTAATTTACACGTCACGGGCCGGCTTGGCTACCCCGAACGGTTTCGGGTAGTGTCCGGCCAAAATCCGTCCATGACGACATTTCCGGCAGCCGATGCAAGGCTGGCCCGCAACTCCGGTTGCGGAGTAAACAACCGGGCGGCGCAGGTCGCAAGAATCAGTCAGGGCGGGAATCTGCGGAAGCCTGGACAAATGTGTTCTGTCGATTTGATATCGTACCGCGGCTATGGCAGTCATGCCTGATAGCAGGGTCTGTTGGAGTGTTTTAGGCAATCGGGAGCAGCGGAATGGCCCACGAGGATTTGCTGGCGGAATTGGAAGAGCGGCGCGTACGGGCAAGCGCCATGGGTGGCGCCGAGAAACTCGCCAAAAGGAAGAAGCGGGGCGCCCTCAACGCGTGGGAGCGGCTGCAATGCCTGGTCGACGAGAGCAGCTTTGTGGAAACGGGCTTGCTGGGCGCATCCGGGATGTTCAAGGAGGATGAGGCGAATACGCCACGGGACGGCAAGATCGTGGGGTTCGCAAGGATCGACGGGCGCGATGTGGCCGTGTGCATAAACGACTTCACCACCAAGGGGGCTTCCACCAGCGCCACCAACTCGAAGAAAATGGGGCACGTGCGCCGGGTGGCCACCGAAAAGGGGTTTCCGTTCATCCATGTGGGCGAGTCCACCGGTGCGCGGCTGCCCGATACAATGGGTTCGCGCGGGATGGGCAGGCTGCTGGGCATCGACACAACCCAGTTTCGCCGGTTTCGGGAAAACCCCTGGGCGGCGGCGGCCCTGGATTCCGCGTTCGGTTCTTCCGCCTGGCTCTGCTGCTGCTCGGACTTCGCGGTGATGAAGAAGGGCTCGATCATGTCCGTCTCCAGCCCGCGGCTGGTTTCCATGGCCATCAACGAAAAGGTGGACCTGGAAGAGCTTGGCGGTTGGAAGGTGCACGCCGAATACACGGGGCTGATTGACCGGTTCGTGGACACCGATGAGGAGGCGATGGCGGAAATCCGCCGCTTCCTCAGCTACATGCCCGGCAACAACGCGGAATTGCCCCCGGATGCGGAAGTGGCCGCCGACGCCGCTCAGGCGCAGGAAGAGATTCTGGAAATCCTCCCCGAAAAGCGCACTCAGGTTTACGACATGCGTAAAATCGTGAACATTATCGTGGACAGGGACAGCGGTTTCGAGTTGAAGCCCCGTTTCGGCAGGCCCGCCATTACAACCCTGGCGCGCCTCGCGGGCAAGCCCGTGGGGATCATCGCCAACAACCCCCTCGCGGCCGGCGGTGCGCTATCCGCCGAAGCATGCCGCAAGATCATCGATTTTCAGGTGCTCTGCGACAGCTTCAACATCCCCATGGTGCGCTTCATGGATACGCCGGGGTTCGTCGTTGGGGTGGATGCGGAGCGCAAGGGCGCGCCGGGCTGGATCATGAACTTTATGAACTCGACCAGCCTGGTGACGGTGCCGAGCATCACGGTGCTCGTGCGCAAGGCCTATGGCCGCGCCTACGTGGCCATGGGCGGGGGAAGCTACAACGACGAAATGATTGCCTGGCCCATGGCGGAGATCAGCTTCATGGACCCCGTCTTCGCCACGAGCATCGTGCACAACCTCTCGCCGGGCGATGAGGGCTTCGAGGAAGCGCTATTGCACATCCAGAAGGACAACGAAGTCTGGGACATGGCCACCGACTTTTCCGTTCAGAACGTCATCAAGCCCCAGGAGACGCGCGACTATCTGATCCGCATGCTCAATGTGTACCGGCTGCGCAAGAATGGGGGGATCGGCCGGCACTTCATGCAGACCTGGCTGACGAGCTATTGAGACATGGTGGCGAAGCGGGCTGGGGATCTGATCGCGAACGCGCGCGCCGCCGGGCGCACCGCCCTGAACGAGCGGGACGGCAAGGCGCTGCTCGCCGGCTACGGCATCGCCGTTCCGCGCTCCGTCACGGTTGCGGATGCAAGCGAGGCCCAGGCCGCGGCCGGGAGTCTCACGCCTCCGCTCGCCGTCAAGGTCATGTCTCCGGACATTCTGCACAAGAGCGATGTGGGGGGCGTCAGGGTGAGCCTTCCGGATGCGGCGGCGGTGGGCGCCGCCATTCGCGATATGGCAGGCTCATCGGCCATTGCGCAGGCGCGGGTGGACGGCTACCTGGTGGAGGAAATGGCGGCGCCGGGGCACGAGCTTGTCGTCGGCGGGCTGCAGGACCCGCAGTTTGGCCCGATGATCATGGCCGGTCTCGGCGGAATTTTCGTGGAGGTGCTGGGGGATGTCGCCTTCCGGCTCTGCCCGATCAGCAAACGCCACGCCCGGGAAATGCTGGAGGAATTGGCGGGATTTGCCCTGCTCAAGGGGGTGCGGGGGCGGGCAGGCGCCTCCGTCGAGGCGGTTGTGGACGTGCTGCTAAGCATCGGCGGCGAGGACGGCCTGCTCATGGACCCGCAAGCGGCGATCGGCGAGCTGGATATCAACCCGGTCATCGTCTCTGAGGGCGGGGCCATGGCCGTGGATGCACGGATCATTCTTTCGCCGGATGATGCCGGAGCGGGAACCGAGACCTTGCCCCAGGCGCCGCGCGAGGAGCTGCCGGTGGCGGAACGGTTCCGCCCCCTGTTCGAGCCCGAGACGATTGCCGTGGTGGGCGCCTCTACTACCACCACCAACCTGGCGAACTCCTTTATCCGGCGCATGAAGGAATTTGGATTCCAGGGAAAAATCTTTCCCATTCATCCCAAGGCCGGGCAGGTGGAGGGGCTGGCGGCATACCCGAGCCTGGCGGAAGCCCCGCAGGCGATCGACTACGCCTACATCGCGGTCGGGGCGGGACGCGTCCCCGGCCTTTTGGCGCAGGCGGACGGCAGGCTCCGCTTTGCCCAGGTCATCTCGGGCGGATTCCGGGAAATCAGCGATGGCGTTTCGTTGGAGCGCGAGCTTGTGGAAAGCGCCCATGCGGCGGGTTGCCGGGTGGTGGGCCCCAATTGCCTCGGACTTTATTCGCCGCGCGGCGGCGTGACCTTTCCGGTGGACGCACCGAAGGAAGCGGGCCATGTGGGCGTCATCTCCCAGAGCGGTGGACTGGGCACCGATATCATCAAGCGCGGCCAATGGCGGGGCCTGCGCTTCAGTGGGGTGGTGACGGTGGGCAACAGCGCCGATATCGGCCCGGCCGATCTGCTGGAATTTTTTCTTGACGATGCGCAGACCCGTGTCATCGGGCTCTACCTGGAAGATATGCGCGACGGCCGGGCGTTATACGATCTGCTGCGGGCCGCCAAGACCGTCAAGCCCGTCGTGCTGCTGGTGGGCGGGCTCTCGCGTCAGGGTGGGGCCGCGGCGGCCTCCCACACGGGCGCGCTGGCGGGGCACGGAAGCAATTGGCGGGCCCTCGCGCGGCAGACCCCGTGCGTGATGGTTGCCACCGTGGACGAGTTCATCGACACGCTGCTTGCTCTGCAGTTTCTTCCCTTACGTCCGTCCCACCCCACAAAACAGATCGCCCTGTTCGGCAATGGCGGGGGCAGCGGCGTCCTGGCCACCGATGGATTCGCCGCGCAGGGACTGGATGTCTCGCCGTTTCCGGAGGAGGCTCGGGAGCGCCTGGAAGCCCTCCGATTGCCGCCGGGAACGAGCATCGAGAACCCCATCGATACGCCGGTGGGAACCTTGCAGGAGCAGGAAGGCCGGGTCGCGAACACTATTCTGGATATCGTGTACAGCCTCGCGAAGCCCGATGCAGTGGTCATGCATCTCAATCTTGCCTCGTTCGTGGGCCGGGGTGACGTGGACCCCGTGGACAATCTCATTCAGGCGGCGGTCGGCGTTCAGGAGGCCTATCCGGGGCGGGCGCACTTTCTGCTTGCGCTGCGGGTGGACGGGTCGCCCGAACTGGAGGAAGCAAAGCGGATATACCGCGAGCGAGCGCTCGCCGCAGGCATTCCCGTTTACGATGAGCTTTCCAACACGGCCCAGGTGCTCGCCGCGCTCCGTCATTTGGAACAGCGGATGGCAAACGGCTAGTCGCCGCCGCATGGAAGGATTGCTGGGTCTGGCCGCGCCGCTGAATGCGTGGCCTGGAGTGGGGGTCAGCCTTCAGCCGCGAGAGCATCGTTTGCCGGTCATCGGGGCTGTGATAGGGTCTCTCCATGGCTGTAAGGTTCCAAAAACGAATTTCCGTGGCGGCGGTTCTGTTCCTATTGATGGGCATGGCAATTGCGGGACAGGCCTTGAGTGGCGAGACGTCGAAGGGCGCCAAGAATGCGCCGGTGTTGCGTGTGCTTGAAAAGTGCCCATTAACGGAACCCACATGCGTCGTCTTCGATATCTACCTGTCATG
>CBDUSX010000113.1:0-8163 GCA_965369935.1 uncultured bacterium | reverse complement strand
GGCGCGCCTGGATTTGTAATTCCCCTGACAAAATCCCCCCGCGCCATTGAGCTTGCTTGGGCAAGGGTATACTGTGTAAGGTGGCGTCCGCCCGCGGGCCATGACGGCTCCGGGCCTCGCCATGCACCACCATCAACCGGATTAAGAAAGGCCGCGAAAGGTTTCCCCATGTCCCCTCACCTGTTTGAAAACGTGGAGATGGCTCCCTCCGATCCCATCATCGGGATCAACGAGCTTTTTCAGAACGACGACAACCCCAGCAAGGTCAACCTGACCTACGGCATTTACATGGACGATCAGGGGGTTTGCCCGGTGCTGAGCGCGGTCAAACAGGCGGAGAAGATTCTGCTGGAGCGGGAAACCACGAAGGAATACCTGGGCATCGCCGGAGAGGCGCACTACGGCGGGTTGGTGCGCGAGCAGTTGTTCGGCGAGGGGCACCGGGTGATCCGGGAAAACCTGGCCACCACCGTGCATACGCCCGGCGGCACGGGCGCCCTGAAAGTGGGCGCGGATTTCCTGGCCACCCAGTTTCCCGGCGCGGCCGTATGGATCAGCGATCCCAGCTGGTCCAACCATCGCATGCTGTTTTCCGCCGCGGGGTATCAGGTGCACACCTACCCCTACCTGGACGAGGAAAACTACGGGCTGAAGTTCGAGGCCATGCTGGAGACCCTGGAAAAAATACCCGAGGGGGACGTGGTGCTGCTGCATGGCTGCTGCCACAATCCGACGGGCATCGACCCCACGCCTGAGCAGTGGGACGCGCTGCTGGAGCTGTTCAGCCGCCGCCCCATCATCCCCTTCATTGACATCGCCTACCAGGGGCTGGGGGAGGGGCTGGCGGAAGACGCCTACGGCGTGCGGGCCTTTGGCGAGGCGGGCATCAACATGCTGGTGGCCACCTCGTTTTCCAAATCCTTCGGGCTCTACCGGGAGCGGGTGGGCGGCGTGACCCTGGTCGCCTCTTCCGCGGAGGAGGCCGAGCGGGCCCAGAGCAACCTCAAGGTCTGTGTGCGCACGAATTATTCCAGCCCTCCGGCCCACGGCGGCCTGGTGGTGGACACGGTGCTTTCCACGCCGGAGCTGCGAACGCTGTGGCTGGGAGAACTGGACGGCATGCGCGAGCGTATACAACATATGAGGGAGTTGTTCGTGGACACCCTGAAAGCGGCGGGGGTGAAGCGCGATTTCAGCTTTCTCAGGGCGCAGAAGGGAATGTTCTCCTATACGGGCATCACGGGAGAGCCGGTGCTGCGCCTGCGCGCCGAGTACGGGGTGTACATGCTGGAAAACGGCCGCATCAACGTGGCGGGCATCACTCCCAGGAACGCGGATTACCTCGGCCGTTCCATCGCCGCGGTGCTGGCGGAATAAGGGCCGCGGGGCCGGGCAAGGCGGCGGGGTCCCCGGTGGCCCCCGCCGCCTGCCGGGGAGCGCCGGTTCATCCTTGGCGGCTTGTTTTGACCTATGCGATGGGCTAGGATCGCTGTGTCCGTAACTGGGCGAAGATTGTTGAATCAAAACGCTTTTTTGCCGCCCGGCCTTGCTGCACGGCAAAAAAAATACGGCCTGTTGTGATCGTTGTTGACTTGATTGGCGTTAAATCAGGATCACCCGTTTTCCCGGTCTCCCCATGGAAGCCAATCCGCTGATCAGCTCAGCCTCGCCGGCCACTACCGACGCCCCGGAGAAGCGCACCATAAATCTGGTCAGCAACTCCCCGGCCGACCGCATCACCGGGCTGGGTCCGTTCCTGGAGGTGTTCAACACCAACGAAGCGCAGGCGGAAATCTTTCACTTCCGCTACATCATCCAGCGCAAGGCCAAACGGGCGATGGGGGGTAAGTTCGCCCAGGGCCTTTCCACCCAAGTAATCGAAAACGTCGAGCACAACCTCAACGAGGACCTGTTCGGGTTGCGGCGCTGGCTCCATGCCATCCGGCACGATCCAGGCTCGATCATGCTGCTCAACGTCCACAAGATCAAGGAAGACGCCCTGGCCGGGCCCCTCATTTTCTCCGACATGCTGCGCACGGGCCGCCCGCTGCTGGTCACCGGCGCGGACGGCCCGATGCGGGCGCAGCTGACCGCCACGATGGACCTCAAATTCAAGGCCGTTCCACCCGAAATTGCGGCGGACCCGCTGCTGAAGGCCGGCTTCATGGAGCGGCCCCAACGCCGCAAGGGGTTCCTGCAGACGGTGCGCAACGTGATCGATCTGGATTTCCTGCCCCCGGAGATCAAGACCAAGATCGGGGAAATCAATACCGGCGGGGACCCCACGCAACTCAGCCAGGCGGAAACGATCAATCTGTGCCTGCTGGCCGACATTTTTTCCCGCTACCGCGCGGTGCTGGATCAGTTCCGGGAGACGATGGTCAACTCCTCGCTGCAGGTGCCGCAGTTGATGGCCATGTTCGAACTGGTCACCAACGACATTCCCGTGGGCCACACGGCGGCGGCGTTCAAGAATTTCCTGGACGAAGACAGCCCGCCGCCGGCCGAGATGGAAACAAAAAACAAATTATTCGCCCAGATATACCGCTACCTGACCACCACCAAGGACGACAGCCGCACCGGGCGCATGGACCGCATGACCCGGTTTCACAAAGCCGTCACCAACGCCGTCATCCGCAGCCGGGTGCGGGTGGACCCGTTCCTGTGGAAGCGCTGCCATTTCCTGGGGGAGCGGGAGACCGCCGAGCAGCGGGTGTACGAAGACATGCGGCCCTTCTTCCAGGTCATGAGCAAGGCCATCAAGGCGGGCGAGGAGGGCGTGACGGATGAGTTCAGGAAACAGACGGCGCTGCAAGTCCATGAGCTGATGCAGAAGGCGGACGTCAAGGAGACCGCCACGGGCGTGGAAACCGGGCAGCGCGCCGCGGCTGAACTGCTCAGCCTGATGACCAACGGAAACCCCAACGCCCTGAACCGGAAAATGTACCTCGACGAGAAGGGAGCTATTCCCGGCTCGCCCGAAGCGTTCATGACCATGTTCGAGCAGCTTCCCCTGAAACTGGAAGACCTGCGCATTGCCGCCGGCAGGCTGAGGCCGGTGCTTTACCTCAACGAGGTGGTGGCCGCGGAAATTCAGCGCAGCACCCTGGACGTGCTGAAAGCCACCAGCCAGGCGCGGGAGCAGACCCTGCGCGAAATTTACGTCCTCAACGCGATCGGCGAGGTCACCAACTTCGCCTTCCATGTGGGCGAAAAGGGCGTCAGCAACATTGACCGGGTTTGCGCCGTGCACCTGGCCAACGGAAGGCTGGGCCTGGAATTTTCCGGCTCCCCGGCCAACGAGTACTCGGTCGGGTTGTTCATGGAAGAGGGGGAGCCCGCGCTGGGCAAGCTGCAGAACGATCCCGTGCTGGTGTGCCGCGCCTACACCGAACTGGTGGGCATACGGGTGGAAAAGTTGGTGAAGCGCGCGGTGGACCACAAGATCAATTATTTGCAGAACACCTACGGCAAGAACTTTTTCGAGGTGATTTACGACGGGGTGGTCACCAATCACAACCTGCCCATCTCGCGCAACCAGTTCGCCGAGTTTATCATCTCCCGCCGCATTTTGGGAAACCTGGACATCAAGGGCTGGCATCCGTCCAACGAGAACGAATTGACCGACCCGTTCCTGGCTTTTTCCGATACCCCGGGCCAAATCAAAACAGGCGGCAAGCAAGTCAAACTGCTGGAGGACTTCGAGGCCAAATTCGCCGAGGCTGTAAAGAATTTCAGGCAACTGCTGAACGAAACCAAGACCAGCGCGGAAAAGGATCCCGGCGAAAACAATCCGGACGCCGTGCTGTGGGGACTGTTCAAGCAGGGCATTTACAACCTGAGCCGCAGCGAGGCGCGCGCCGCGTTCCGTAAGAGCCCGTTTTTCAAGAACCTGCAGGAGTTGATCGCGAAGATTTCCTCGGAGCACTACTCCACCTTCACCGCCGGGATCATTGACGACGGCATCAAGATTTTCCTGCCCTGGAAGTTCAACTACCTGCAACTGATCGGGAACCGGTTCGGCTTCCTGGTGGGCGACAGGGTGGTGAAGTACCAGCTGCTGGCCTCGCCGACGGAAAAAGCCGAGGAGATGGACGCGGTGTCGAGAGTGCTGTACCAGCAACTGCAGGAAATCTTCGACTCGGGGAGCAAGCTGCCCCAGGTGTCCTCGGTGCAGAAAATGGGCGAAGCCATCGCGAAGACCGTCCACGTCTGGAACGAATACAGCCGCTACCTTTCCATCGCGATTACCGACCGCGTGCTGAGCGAGACCATCATCAAGAAACTTCAACCAGGGAAGATTCAGGCGAGGAATCTGTGGTACCTGCCCGATTCCAGGAAGCTGTGCCTGGGCAAATCCACGATTCTCACCGACGTGGTGCCCTTCGCCAAATTGTTGCAGACGCCGGAAAACATGGGGAGCCTGAACAAGAACCCCAGATCGTGCAGCACGACCATTGACGACTTCACCATCCAGGTGCATGCCATCAGCCGCCTGCAGGAGGAGCTTGGCAACATCGGGAGCATCGCCTCCGACGCCCTGGAAATTCTGCAAAACCTCGCCCATGAGCGCAGCGAGGGGCCGGCCATCGCCAAGTTCGAGCAATCCCTGCGGCAGATGACGGACATTCTGTACAAGCCCCTGCGCCACATTGGGGAAAAGGACATTCAGGCGCTGCACGTCATTTCCAAGCAACACAGGGAGTTGCTCTACTCCCTTTACAATTCTCCCAGCTCCCAGAAGCAGAAGATCACCCTGCGCCTGCAGACCGAGATGCAAAACCGCCGCAGCGACGGCCACACCATCCGCCTCAATTTCTCCGACGTCTTCATCATCGACACCACGGAGATCAAGGTGCTGCGGAAGGTGAAGAAGGGCGATGAGATTGTGAAGAGGCAGAAAAAGCTGGAAGTGGAGGTGGAGGCGATGCACCAGACCCTGCCGCTGCGCATGCGCGAGGCGCTCCATACCCAGGAAATTCTGAGCAAGAAGCAGCACGTCGTCTTTTCTCCCGAGGGTCAGAAGAAGAAGCAGTTGGACTACACCATGAGCATCATCAACACCCTCCAGGCCCTGCGGGGCAACGGCGTGACCCTGTACGCGGACACGACCCAGCTCACGGAAGACCAGGTGAACACCCTGGCCACCCGCATCAAGCCCCACAACTTCTTCGCCATGGAGGAATTGAAACTCGAGCCGCCGGCAGGCATGAAAGTCAGCGCGGCCATTGACCCCATCTCCGGCAAACCCCTGCCCAAGGCGGGCGGGGGCGCACAGACCCCGGCGGGCTGACCCCGCTCCACTGGCCCCGCATGCTTCGCGCCGTATGCGGCGCACGGAATTCCGCTGTATTGTTATTTATTTGGATGATACCGGTTGGCTGATACCGCCCTTCGGCCGGGCTCCGGCTCAGGCCTGCCCGGATTGCAGTTCGCCTATGGCCGCGCGGATTTTCTCTCCCACGTCCTCTATGCGGCCTGCTTCATAGCCGCCGGGAAGCCCGGGGCGTCCGCCCCCCTGATGGCGGGGGACAATGTGAAAATGGACGTGGAAGATCACCTGCCCGGCGGGGGCGCCGTTGTTCAGAAACAGGTTGTAGTGGGGCGTGCCCATGGCCCGGGTCACGCCCCGCGTCACCAGTTGCACCGCGCCGATCAGGGATGCAAGCTCGGGCAGGGGCAGGGCGCCGAAGTCGGCCACCTCCAGCTTGGGCACCACCAGGGTGTGTCCCTCGCTCTTGGGGTTGATGTCCAGGAAAGCCAGTTCGGAGGCCGTCTCGTACACCTTTTCCGCGGGCAACTCGCCCCGGATGATTTTGCTGAATATGGAAGGCATAATTCTCCTGTGATGCTGCCGGCGCGGCGGCGCGGTTTCCGGCCTCCCCAAATTGCCAGACCGGGCCAGGGTGTCAAGCTTCCAGGGGGCTATAATTTTCAAACCCGCCGCGCCTTTGTTATGATGGCAACCATACGATTTCCGCGACAGCAATCTGCGTGTTTACCATGCGCGTATCCGCCGCGGGGCGCGGGGCCCGGCGGTCATGAGAGGCCATGCGCGGGCTTTCCCCTGAGCATGGGCGGCCCCGCCCCTGAAAATTTTGACCGGGAGGATCTCCATGAAAATCGGCGACGGCGCTTCCGCCTCCAACCCCCAATCCGTGCGCTACAACCGCTGCACCGTGGACCTCACGGCGGGCATGGCGGCCTTCGCCGAAATACCCTGCGAAAACCTGGAGGACGTGCTGGGGGGCTTCGGGCGCTCCTTCCAGATGCTGGCGCGGCTGGACGTGAGCGACGCGTTCGCCGCGCACAGCCCGCTCATCGTCAACACCGGCCTGCTCACCGGCTCGGACGTGATGACCGGCCTGCGCACCTACTTTTCCGCTTACAGCCCCCTCAAATGCTCCAACAAGGGCCTGCCCGCGGCCATGTGGTCCGCGGCCAGCGGGAAGTTCGGCTGCAAGCTTTCCTGGACGGGCACCGACGAGCTGGTGTTCACGGGCATCTCCCGCTCCCCGGTGCTGGCGCTGATCCGCGAGGGGGAAGACGGCCCGTCCCTGGAACTGAAACCGGCTGAGCACCTGCTGGGGCTGGACAGCCACGGGAAGATCATGGCCCTGCAATCGGAATACGCGGACGCCCACTTCTGCGTGATCGGCCCCGCGGGGGAGAACTACGAGAACGTCTACTTCGCCGCCGTGGGCCTGAGCACGGAAAACCAGCTCAAGTCAGGGGACGACAAGAGCCGCTGGGCGGGGCGGGGCGGCATGGGCGCGGTGATGGGCTCGAAAAACCTGATCGCTCTCGTGGCCCAGGCCAAGGACATCTTCGGCAAGCTCACGCCCGCCCTGCGCGACCTGAACCGTGAAATCTCCGGCGGCGTGGGCTCGCGCAAGTTCCGCGAGAAGAACAAGGGCGGGCTGGGGGGCACCTGGGCCAACTACGAGCCTTTGCAGGAGCTTTACCTGGTGCCGGAGAACAATTTCCGGCCCACGGCCAACGACGGCATCGAGGACATCTTCCGCGACAACCTGGAGGACAAATTCGTCATCAAGGCCGAGTCCTGCTTCCGCTGCGGCATCCACTGCCACAAGAACATGTACGCCCGCGAGGCGGACGGCAAGGCCGGCGTCTTCCTGGCCAAGTTCGACTACGAGCCCTTGAACCTGCTCGCCACCAACCTGGGCGTGCACGATCCCCATCAGGCGGCCAAACTGATCAAGCGGGTGGACCTGCTGGGGATGGACTCCATCTCCTGTGGCACCACCATCTCCTACGTGCTGGACTACAACGCCCGCCATCCCGAAGCCCCCCTGGCCAACGGCGCCACCTTCGGGCAGTTCGAGGCGATCATGGAGCTGATCGAGCAGACGGGCACGGGCAGGCTGCCCGATGTGGGGCGCGGCGTGAAGCGCCTGGCGGACAAGATGAACGAGCCCGGTTACGCCATGCAGGTCAAGGGGCTGGAGCTGCCCGCCTACCTGCCGGACACCAACCCCGGCTATCCCTGGGCCATCGCCGGGGGCCACATGACCATGTACACCTTCCTGCTGCTGGCGCTGGAGGGCGACACCTCCGTGGACTACTGGGTCAAGGCCATCACCGAGCGGGGCTATGCGCCCCTGCGCGACGACATGCTGGGCGTGTGCAAGTTCGCCGGCATGACCCCGGAAATGGCCCTCACCGCCGTCAAGGAGGCTTCGGGCCTGGAGGTGAGCGAAGAGGAACTGAAAGCCGCCATCCGGCGCGCCTTCCTGCGCGGCCTGGCCCTGGAGCGCAAGCAGGCTTACGAGGACGACGATTACACCCTGCCGGCCCAGGTGTTCGAGAGTCCCAATGAAAACCTGAAGACGCCCAACTTCATCACCCCGGAATTCTTCTCCGAGATGAAGGCCAAGGTGTGGGCCGTGTTCGACAAGGAAATGGAGGCCCTGTGAGCGTACGAGTTGCCCTGGCCGCCGTGCTGGCGGATTTGATCGGCGGGAAGAAATATCTGGATGTCGAAGGCGCCACGGTCAGCGAGGTGCTGCACAACCTGAGCGGCGAGCACGAGGCGCTGGCCCATCTGCTGTGGAATGAATCCGGGGAGTTCAACCCGATCCTGGTGGTCTTCCTCAACAATCAGGTGATCCGGGCGGGGCAGGGCATGGACTCCCCCGTCAA
>CBDUSX010000112.1:0-8168 GCA_965369935.1 uncultured bacterium | reverse complement strand
GGCGGATCGCCGATCTCCGGCGTGCTGCTGGTCCAGACGGACGTGGGAGGCGAAAGCGAGGGGGATCACCTGGACGATTATCAGGTCTACACCACTTATTTTTCCGAGCGCCTGGTGCGTAAAACGCAGGTCGAAGTGAGATCCGGCGGTTTCGCGGTCATGGGTGAGTGGGTCGTGGAGATGGAAAACGCGATCGAGGGGGCCGACAGGGTGCAGGATCATTTCTACCGGCTGATTCACCCGTTTATGGACGACCCCGTCGGCACGCCCATCGTTGACCCGGACAATGCCTTTTCATCCCGCGCCCGGCTGGCGAAGGAAGACCGCGGCAAGGAGGCCGAAGTGCAGTTTTTGCGTCAGGCCCTGAAGGACCTGGCGGAAACGCCCTGGACGGCCATCGTGCAGAAAAGGCTGGACGCGCTGCGCTAGCTGCGGGCGGCATGGGATTTGAGCCTGCGGGGAAAGTAGGTTACCTTACGGTGTACCGAAACCGCAGTTCAAATCCATTACCGGAGCGTCAATATGGTGCGACCGTATCTGCCTTGGAGTCCGCCCTCGCCGATCGCGCTGGGGCTGATGGTTTTGCTCGCCGCCGCATGCAGTTTGCCTCCGGCGCCGGCGCCCCTCAGCGAGGACAGCGCCGCCATCGGCATCAGGGTGGAAACCCATTGGATCGGCGGGAGTGGCGTCACGGAATACCCGGACAAGGTGTACTTTATCCGCCTGCACGGTGACGGCGCCCTGGGCACCCAACGCGACGCCGTGCCCTCCAATTATCGCAAGGGCCGGCAGGTCTACCTGCTCAACGCCAAACCCGGCCGTTACGTGGTCGTGGCGTCCTCGAATGCCTATGGCAGAACCGGCACGCGGCGCAGCCTGGATGCCTTGAGCGGTCTGGGGGACTACGAGGTTTACACGACCTACTATGACGAGGCGCTGATCCAAAAAACCGCCGTGGAGGTGAAGGCCGGCGGCTTCGCCGTGGTGGGGAGTTTCGTGGTGGAGATGGATCGCGAAATCCGCTACGGCACCAGGACCCAAAAACACTTTTATCTCGTGCTCGAACCCATCATCGTGGACCCGTTCGGAATCCCCATCCCGGACCCGGACAACTCCATCGCCTTGCGCGGCAAACTGATAAAAGACCGCAGCGGCAAATCCGGCGCCCGGAAATTCCTGGAGCAGGCCCGGAGCGACCTGAAAGGCGCGGCGTGGGCCAGGACCATCGAGCGCGGGCTGAAGGCCGCCGGAGCGAATTAGCGCGCATATTGAACGGACAGGAATCAGAAAAATCCACCCCGCGCGGCACCCTCACCCCAGCAGCGAGGACATGAGGGGAATGCCCACGAAGGTGCCGATGGCGCTGCCCAGGTTAGCCAGGGCCACCACCAGCAGAATCCGCGTAATGCGGTTTTTCCAGAATCCCTTCAGGCTGCCGATGTCGCCCGGCAGGGCCTCGAAATCGCGCACCTTGGGCTTGTTCAGCCAGGCCTCGCACAGGCCGGCCACCCAGCCCGCCGCGATCATTGGATTGAGGGAAGTCAGGGGAGCGGCGACGAACGCCGTGGCGATGGTAATGGGATGCGCCAGGGCCAGGGCGCTGCCCACGGCGGCCAGGATGCCGTTGGCGAGCACCCAGATTTTCACCATCTGCCAGGATACCCCGGCGCCGACCGCGACGAAGCCGTAGCCGATCAGCCCCAGCACAAGCAGCGGTATCAGCCACTGCAGCCAGTAGAACACCCTGTTGCCGGGGGGCACCAGCGAGAGCGGCCCGAGATCCACCGGCCCGGCGTCCGGGGTGAGCAGACCCAGGATGCCCTCCACATGGCCCGCGCCCACCACCGCCACCACCGAGGCGCCCGGCGCCTTGCGGATGTTTTCCGCCAGGAACTGGTCCCGCTCGTCAATCAGCGTCACCTTGGCCCGCGGAAAGGATGCGGAGAAGGCTTCCATCACCTGGGAGAGCATGTCCCGGTTTTTCAGGTTCTCGATCTCCTGCTCGTCCAACTGGGGGCTGAGCACCAGGGTCAACAGCAGTTGGCCCATCACCTTGAACTTGTCCAGCCAGCCCAGATTGCGCCAGGTGCGCAGCAGGGTGACCTGGATGTTCCGGTCGGCCAGCACCAGCTCCGCGCCCGTTGCGTCGGCGGCTTTGATGGCGCTCAGCATCTCCGCTCCAGGCTTGATCCCAAGCTGATCGCCCAGCCTGCGCTGAAACGACGCCAGGATCAGATGGGCCAGCAGGGTGGTGGCCTGCTTTTTCCGGATCACCTGCAGGATGTCCATCTCGCGCCAGGATTCCGGCTTGGTGAGGGACTGATGGCGGGACTCGCATAGCTCCACGCACACTGCCTCGGGCCGCACCTTGCCGATCACCTGCTCCACCTCCTCCGCGCTTTTGGCGGAGATGTGGGCCGTGCCCACCAGAACCACCCGCTTGCCGGGGAGTTCGATAACGTGCACGTTCTCGGAAAATTCCCCGGCGGCGGACGGAGTTGACTCGCGGGACTTGCCGCGGGCGGGGCGGGTGGTGGATGCAGGCATGTGCTTGATGACTCCTCAGCTTGCGGTGGATGCGGCGCGGCGGCGTGCTTCCAGACCGGCCAGCAGGTTCTCGTGCAAATCGTCGAATCCGCCGTTGGACATGATCAGCACCACGTCCCCGGATGCGCTCTCTTCCAGCAGGCAGGCCAGGATTTCGCCGGTGTCCCCGGCGGCCAGGGCCCATCCTCCCTGCTTACCGATGTGCTCCGCCACCGCGCCCGTGTCCAGGGGCTGCGCGCTTTCCGCGCCGCCGGACCGGAACGCAGGGGCCAGCAGCACGCGGTCGGCGCCCTCCAGCGCCGGGCCGAACTCCGTCTGGAATCGGGCGCTGCGGGCGGTGAAGCTGCGCGGCTCGAACACGGCCCACAGCCTGCGCCCGGCGTATTTGTGGCGCATGGCCTCGATGGTCAGCCGCACGGCGGTGGGGTGATGGGCGAAGTCGTCAATCACGGTGATGCCGTCCACCTCTCCGCGCACCTCCTGGCGGCGCTTGACGCCCTGGAAGCTCCGCAGCGCCTCGCCGATGGCCGCGGGGGCGTAGCCCCGCAGCCGGGCCATGACCAGCACGGCGGCGGCGTTGAGGGCATTGTACCTGCCGGGAAGGGGGATGCGCCAGGATTCCCGTTCGTCCCACCATACGGTCTCGAACACGCCGTCCGCGCCTTCGGCCCGCCAGTTCTCCAGCCGGCAGACGGCGTCCGCACTCTCCCCATAGGTCGCCACCGTACAGGGCGCGGCCTCCAGCAGGCCCCGCACGCCCTCGTCGTCCGCGCAGGCGATCAGGGCGCCCCCGGCCGGCAGCCCGGCGATCAAGGCACGGAAATGCTCCCGGATCACCTCCAGATCGTCGTAGATGTCCGCATGGTCGAATTCCAGGCTGGTAAAGATCAGCGTATGGGGATGGTACTTGAAAAACTTGGGGGTCTTGTCGAAATAGGCCGTGTCGTACTCGTCTCCCTCGATCACGAACAGGCCGCCTCCGCCCAGACGGAAATTGCCCCCGAAATTCCGCGCGACGCCCCCCACCAGCATGCCGGGATCGGCCCCCAGGGCGGTCAGGGTCTGCGCCGCCAGGGCGGTGGTCGTGGTCTTGCCGTGGGTGCCCGCCACCACCACCGATTCGGCCGCGCCGATCAGGAAGCGGTGCACGGCCTCCGCCATGGAGACATAGGGCAGGCCGCGGCGGCGCATTTCGGCGGCTTCCGGGTTGGCCTCCCGGATCACGTTGCCCACCACCACCAGCTCCGTATCGGCGGGAATGTGCCCGGGCCGGTAGCCCGCCAGGATGGGAATGCCCAGGGCTGCCAGCTGATCGCTCATGGGGGGATAGACGTGCTCGTCGCTGCCCGTCACGCGGTGCCCCATCTCCTTGAGGGCGCCGGCCAGGGCGGCCATGGCCGTGCCGCATATACCCAGCATGTGCACACGCTGCTTGGCGGGGGCTGCAATGCTCATCGCAAGGGGGCCTGAATTCCTTGGGCCAAGGGGGTTTGCCGGGGAGCCGGCGCATGAGGAAAAAGGCCGCGGAAAAAGACTTTTGCAGCCATTGACGATTGTGCCATCTTGGGCTTCGCAAACCGGCGCGGCCGGCCCGCATGGACGGATGCATCCGCGCCCAGGCTGCTATTAAACCATCACAGGCCAAGGATGCAACTCCAGCCATTGTTTTCCGTCTCCTCCCTGGAAAAGCGGTTCGGGCACAATCGAATCCTCAAGGACATCAGCTTCGACGTGGCCGAGGGGGAATTCCTGCTGCTGCTGGGCAGCAACGGCGCGGGCAAATCCACCCTGCTCAAGATTCTCTCCTCCCTGATGAGGCCCAGCGGCGGGGAACTGCTTTTCCGCGGGCGGCCCTACGCGAAGGCGGGCGCGGAGGTGCGGGGCGCCATCGGCATGCTCTCCCACGAGAGCCAATTCTACGGCGATCTCACCGCGCGGGAAAATCTGCGTGTGTTCGGCACCATGTACGGCGTGGCCGACCTGAAGGAGAAAATCGGCTCGGCCTTGCGGGAGATGAGCCTGGAGGACTTCCCCGACGTGCCCGTGCGCGCCTTCAGCAGCGGCATGGTGAAGCGGCTGGCCCTGAGCCGGCTGGCCCTGTACGGCCCGCGGGTGCTGCTGCTCGACGAGCCCTATGCGGGCCTGGACCAGGATTCGGTAAAGCAGCTGGACGGCTTTCTGGAGCGCTTCAAATCCTCCGGCGGCACGGCGGTGATGGTCACCCATCAGTTGGCGAGGGGTGCGGCCCACTGCGGCCGGCTTTTGATTTTACATCAGGGGGCCCTGGTATATAATCAAGCTGTACGCGGCATTACAGGCGATGAGTGCGCAAGGTTGCTGGAGCAATATGCACACGCGCCACCTTAGAAACCCTGCCCTCACCGGAAGGAAAATACCCAGCGTGATCCAGGTGCTCGGATGGCTGTCCCTGGCCGGTTTTCTCGCCCTCGGGGTGCTGATTTTCGGCTTCACCCCGGACGACCGGCTGATGGGATTCTCCCAGAAGATCATGTACCTGCACCTCCCTTCCATTCTGGTGACGTACCTGGCCTTCTTCATCGTGTTCATGTTCAGCATCGGCTATCTGTGGAAACGCTCGGCCGCCTACGACCGCATGGCCCGGTGCGCCGCGGAAATCGGCGTGCTGTTCTGCGCGGTGGTTCTGCTCTCCGGCTCCATCTGGGGCAAGCCCGCCTGGGGCACCTACTGGGCGTGGGACGCCCGGCTGACCACCACCCTGCTGCTGTTCATGATTTTCGCGGGCTACGTGGTGCTGCGGGCCTTTTCCGATCCGGGCGAGAAGCAGGCGCGCATGGCGGCGGTGATCGGCATCGTGGGTTTTCTGGACATTCCGCTCATTCACCTGTCCGTGCAGTGGTGGCGCACCCTGCATCAGCCCTCCACCATGTTCAAGCTGGGCAGCGCCGGCCAACCCAAGCCGGCCATGCCCACCGAGTTCCTCGTCCCCGTGCTGCTGGGCTGTGCGGTGATGACGTTGTTTTTCGCTTTCCTGATGGCATACCGGCTGCGCATCGAAGACCGCGGGGAGGCGCTGGCCGAGAGGCTGGCCGAACGCTGAGAGCAACCCGCCATTAATAAGACCGGCAAGATTGACAAGGAAGCAGTTCACCTTCAACTTTCCGACGCAAACCATGAGCCGAAAAGTCCAACTGTCCGTCGGAGGCGTCATCGTCGCCGCCATCCTGATCGGCATCCTTTACCAGGGCTTCCAGTCCACCGTGTTTTTCTACACCCCCGCGGAAATCCTGGCCGCGCCAAAGGAGTTCGAAGGCAAGCTGGTGCGCATCGGCGCGCTGGTGGAACCCGAAACCACCCGCTGGGACTCGCAGGCGCTGCGGCTGGAGTTCAAGGTCAGCGAGGACTCGAAGCAGTTGATCCCCGTGGTGTTCGAAGGCGCAAAGCCGGACATGTA
Source organism: uncultured bacterium (assembly GCA_965369935.1). Classification (GTDB taxonomy): domain Bacteria; phylum SAR324; class SAR324; order SAR324; family JACQKK01; genus JAPUIH01. The sequence goes on along the minus strand of CBDUSX010000112.1, from coordinate 2,188 downwards.
CCGCGAGGGGCAGGGGGTGGTGATCGAGGGCCGGCTGGACGCCCAGGGCGTGTTCCACGCCTCCACCCTGCTGGTCAAGCACAGCGAGGAATACGACATTGACGATTCCAAACGAAAAGACAAGGAGCGCATGGTCCGCTCCCTGCTGGACAAGCAGAACTAGCTCCCGGACGAGCCGGGTGAAGGAGCCACGGTGATCAACGATTTCGGGTATGTCCTGCTGGCCGCGGCGATGGCCGTGTCGGTATACGGGATGGTGGCGCCGCACCTGGGGGTGGTCAGGAACAACTGGAACCTGGTGCGCTCGGCCCAGTTCGCCACCATTCTCAACCTCCTATTCGTCGCGGGCGCGAGCGCGGTGCTCCTGCGGGCCTTCCTCAGCGACGATTTCAGCGTACGGTTCGTGTGGGAACATTCCTCCACGGACCTGCCCCTGGGCTACAAGATCGCCTCCTTCTGGGGCGGCATGAACGGCTCCCTGCTGTTCTGGGAGTTGGTGCTGGCGGGCTTCGCCGCGGTGGTGGCCTATGCCTACCAGCGCAGCAACCGGGAGGTCATCCCCTATGTGATCGTGGTGCTGAACGTGATCCAGGTGTTTCTGCTGTTCCTGCTGCTCACCTGGTCCAACCCCCTGGCCGCGCAGGCCCCGGTGCCGCTGGAAGGGCGGGGGCTGAATCCGCTGCTGCAACACCCCACCATGGCCATCCATCCCCCCATGCTCTACCTGGGCTACATCGGCTTCAGCGTGCCTTTCGCCTTCGCCATCGCCAGCCTGGTGCGGGGCAAGCTGGACAACGCCTGGGTGGTCACCACGCGCCGCTGGACGTTGTTTTCCTGGTACACCCTCGGCGTGGGGCTGATGCTGGGCGGACAGTGGGCCTATGAGGAGTTGGGCTGGGGTGGATATTGGGGCTGGGACCCGGTGGAAAACGCCGCCTTGATGCCCTGGCTCACCGGCACGGCCTTTCTGCACTCCATCATGCTCCAGGAAAAACGCAACATGATGAAGGTCTGGAACATGGTGCTGATTATCGTCACCTTCGGCCTGAGCATTCTGGGCACGTTCATCGTCCGTTCCGGCGTGCTGAACTCCGTCCACGCCTTCGCGCGATCGGAAATCGGGCCGGCCTTTCTGATTTTCATCTCCGTCATCCTGGTGGTTTCCTTCCTGCTCCTGTTCTGGCGCATCAAGCTGCTCGAGTCCCGGCATACCGCGGACAACCTGCTCAGCAAGGAGAGCACTTTTCTGCTCAACAACCTGTTCCTGGTGGGCATCGCCTTCACGGTGTTTCTGGGCACCGTGTTTCCGCTGGTCGCCGAGGCCGTGCGCGGCACCAAGCTGTCCATTCAGGCGCCGTTTTTCAACACCATCACCGCCCCCATGGGAGTGGCCCTGCTGGCGCTCCTGGGGCTGTGCACCCTGATCGCCTGGCGCCACTCCAGCCCGGGACAACTGTTGCGCAACCTGCGCGCGCCGCTGGCGGTGGCCCTGGCCTCGGCGGGGCTGCTGGCGCTGTTCGGCACGCGTCACGTGGGCGCGCTGCTCGTGTTCGCCATCGCCGCCTTCACCGCTTCGGTGCTCCTGCGCGACTACCTGCGCACAGTGCTGGCCCGGGCCCGCCAGCAGAGGCAATCCCTGTCCGCCGCCGCCATCGGCACCATCATGCGCAATCAGCAGCGCTTCGGCGGCCTGATGATCCACCTGGGGGTGGTGTTCCTGTTCGTCGGTCTCACCGGCAATCTGCTCAACAGCGAGCAAACCTTGACCCTGACCCCGAACCGGCCGGTGCAGGTGGAGCATTACACCCTGCTCTTCAAGGGCATGGGCACCGAACAGAAACGCAACGCCACCCTGCGCGCCGCGGAGATCGAGGTCTACCGGGACGGCGCGCTTCTGGAGACCCTCAAGCCCGCCCAGAGCTTTTACCCCACCCAGCCCGAACCCCTGACCGAGGTGGCCATCCGCCGCACCCTGGCCGAGGACCTCTATCTGTCCCTGACCAGCGAGAACGCCGGCGGCACGGTGACCATCCGCGCGCGCATCAATCCCCTGGTGGTGTGGGCCTGGTTTGCCTTTCCCCTGTTTACCCTGGGCACGGTGATGGCCATGCTATACAAGCCGCGCAGACTGGAATCCACGGCCACGGCCAGCAGCCCCAGGGGGATGGGCCTGGCCTGAGCGCCCGGC
>CBDUSX010000111.1:0-8174 GCA_965369935.1 uncultured bacterium | reverse complement strand
TGGCGCTGGCCTTGAGGTGGTCAATGAGGTTGTTGGCCAGCAACTTGCCCAGCTGCACCCCCTCCTGGTCGAAGGAGTTGATGTTCCAGATCAGCCCCTGGTAGGCCACCTTGGCCTCGTAATAGGCCAGCAGCGCCCCCAGGCTGTAGGGGGTGAGCTTGTCCGCGATGAGCACGGAGTTGGGCCGGTTGCCGGGGAAGAACTTGTTGGGGTTCTCGCTTTGCTGGCCGGTGGCCAGGGCGATGGACTGGGCCATCAGGTTGGCCAGCAGTTTCTGCTGGCTGGTGGTGTCCTGCACCTCCAGGTCCTGGCCGTACTGGTTTTCCCGGAAGCCGATGAACTCGCAGGGCACCACCGTGCGCCCCTGGTGGATGAGCTGGTAGAAGGCGTGCTGGCCGTTGGTGCCCGGCTCGCCCCACACGATGGGGCCCGTGAGGTAGTCGGCCATGTCCCCGCGGCGGGTGACGCCCTTGCCGTTGCTTTCCATGTCCAGTTGCTGCAGGTGCGCGGCGAAGCGGATCAGCCCCTGGCTGTAGGGCAGCACGGCCACGGTGGGCAGCTCCAGGAAGTTGCGGTTCCAGATGCCCAGCAGCGCGGCCGCCAGGGGCGGGTTGTCCTTCAACTCCCCGTTGAGGGCGGCCAGGTCCATCTCCCGCGCCCCCCGCAGGATGTCCAGCAGGGCGTCGTAGCCGATGGCGAAGCCCAGCAGCACCGCGCCCACCATGGAGGTGGCCGCGTAGCGGCCCCCGATGTAGTCGAACATGTAGAAAGTCGCCCGGTAGCGCTCCGGGTTGTCCATGGGGCTGCCCTCGCCGGTCACGCACAGGAAGTGGTTTAGCGGGTCCAGCCCGGCCTTGGCGAAGGCCTCGCGGGCCAGGGTCTCGTTGGTGAGGGTCTCCAGGGTGGAGCCGCTCTTGGAGACCACGTTGACCAGCGTATGGGAGAGGTCCAGGCCGCCCAGCACCTGGGCCGTGTCGTCCGGATCCACGTTGGAGATGAAGTGCACGCTGCGCCCCCCTTTTCGGAAGGGCAGCACGGCCAGGTAGAGCGCCCTGGGACCGAGGTCGGAGCCGCCGATGCCGACGTTCACCATGTCGGTGAAGGGCTCGCCCTGGGCGTTGGTGAGCATGCCCGATTCCACCTGCTCCAGGAACCCCTTCAGCTTGTCCAGCTCGCGCCGGGCGTTTCCGTTGGCCTCGGCGGCCTTGGCCGCGTCCATGGGGTCGGGCAGGGCGTCGAACACGTTGCGGCTGGCGAAGTGCAGCACCTGCCGCTCCTCGCTTTCGTGGCCCAGGATGCGGTTCATCACCTCTCCGGCCATCAGCATCCCGAACTGCTCCCGGGCGCCGCTTTCCCCGGCCAGCTTTTCCAGGGCCGCCATCACTTCCCCGTCCACGCGCTGGGTGGCGTAGAGCAGGTCGAACCCGCAGGCCGCCGCCTGGAAGGCCTCGATGCGCTCAGGGGTGAGCGCGCCGGGTTTGGCCAGGTCGTAGGGCTGTTTGGCAAGCTTCTGCAACTGCTTGAAGGCGCCGGTTTTGTTGAAGTCCACCTCCGCAAACTGTTGTCCCATGGGGCGCTCCCTGATGTGGCGCGGCGGGGCATGAGGGCAGATTGCCGCTGGGCCGCGCATCGGTTTTCCGTTGCCGGATTCCTCTTCTATGTGTCGTTTGTATTGCTATAACAGTATTTTCCGCATTGGGAAATCCACCGGCGGCCAAGCCGGGCGCACCCGTCCTGGCGAGGGCGCGGGCGGGCGCCGCGCCGGAACGTGATGTAAACCATTGCACTGTTTGCGTTTTATGATATGCATTGACAAGCGGGGGAAATGTATGCGCCGTTCGGCGGGCGTGTGCTTGCGAACCCGGAGTTCAGGAACATCATTCAATTTACCTGACTGATATGTCTGAAATTATTTCCAGTGCCGAGTCGCCGCCTAAGAATCGAAGCAAAAGGATTAGAGGAGTAATCCACCGCTCACACAACTCTCATCACACCGCTCAAGCCGCCGAAAGCTCGCGAGGCCCGCATGGAACCCGTTGCCAAACTGGATGACAGCGCCGCCCGTCTGGCCAAGATCCGGCAGGCCATCCTGAAGCGGTTTCCCAAATCCAGGTCGCCCAAGCATTCCCTGCTGAAACAGGCCCTGCAAGACGCCGAGTTCTACCACAGCGACCAGTTCCGCCAGTCCGGAGAGCCGGCCATCATCCATCCCTACCGGGTGGCCCTGCTGGTGAGCGAGACGGGCATGGGCATAGAAGCGGTGATCATCGCCCTGCTCCACGACGTCATCGAGGACACGGAATTCACCAAGGCCGAGGTGGCCGAGAAGTACGGCGAGTGGCTGGCCGAGGCCGTGGACGGCCTGACCAAGGTGGCCGCGCCCCAGAACCGGCCCGGCACCAATCCCTCGTCCATCGAGACCTACCGCAAACTGCTCACCTCTTCGGTGAAGGACCTGCGCACCCTGCAGGTCAAGATTTTCGACCGGCTGGACAACATGCGGGACCTGGGGTTTCTGGACCGCAAGCGCCAGCGGCGCATCGCCATGGAGACCATGCTGGTATTCGTGCCCATGGCCCAGCGCCTGGGCTTGCAGGACATCAGCGAGGAATTGAGCACCCTGTGCTTCCGCTACCTGTATCCCAAGCGCTTCAACCAGGTGCTGGCCCGCCTGAAGCAAAGCATCGCGGACGAACAGAAAAAGGTGAAAGGATTGAAGAAAGGGTTGGAGGCCACCCTGCGGGGTCTGGCCCTGGCCCGCTGCGAGGTGCAGCCCAAGTACCACAGGGTTTCCGACTACGTGTTCGACGACCAGCCGGAGGTGCGCCCCCTGGCGGGGTTCACCGTGACCGTTCCGGCGGCCCAGGACTGCTACGCGGCGCTGGGCAGGCTGCACATGAACTACCGCGTGGTGCCCAACAGCATCCGGGATTTCATCAGCAACCCCAAGCCCAACCGCCACCAGGGGCTGGAATCCAAGGTCTTCATCGGCGGGGAGCCGGTGTCCATCGAAGTTTTTTCCGGCGAAATGGAGGCGGTGAACCGCGCCGGCATTCTGGCCGACTGGCAGGCCAGCAGGAAGGAGGTGTCCCGCTACTACGAAAGCTATCTGGAATTGCTGGAGCAGTTCGCCGACAGCGAGGACCTGCGCATGGAGGACGTGCTGCGCTACGGGCAGATGGAGACCCAGCAGATCTTCACCCCCAAGGGCGAGATGATCACCTTTCCCCAGCGCGCCACCGTGCTCGATTTCGCCTTCGCCATCCACACCGATCTGGGCATTCACTGCGACGGCGCCTGGGTCGAAGGGCGGCGGGCCTCGCGCTTCGAGGTGCTGCGGGACGGCACCATGGTGGAGGTGGTGACTTCCCTGAACGTCACGCCGGAGGCCAGCTGGCTCGGCCAGGTGCGCACCGCCCGGGCGAAAATGGCGATCCGGCGTCATCTGCGGGGCCAGAGGCTCTCCCGCGCCAAGGAGGTGGGGCGGAAACTGTTCAGCGGCAACCTGAAGCGGATGGGGCTGGAGCCCGAGGAATTTTTCTCCCGCAAGGTCTTCCGCAAGGCCCTGAAGGAGCGCAAGCTGAGGCTGGAGCAGTTCTTCCAGGAGGTCGGCACCCGGAAGTTGCAAATCCGCCGCTTTATGCAGGAAGCCGGGCTGATTACGGAAAAGGAGCTGGAATTGCTGGGGCCCCAGGCGCCGGGCGGGCTGATGCGCTACCTGACGCCGCGCTCCAAATCCCCCGATCCGGACCTCAAAATCTCCGAGATCGGGGATGAGTTCATCCATCTGGCCCTCTGCTGCTCCCCCCTGCAGGGGGACGCCATCGTGGGCGTGCAGCAGGAGCACGGCATTCTCATCCACCGCACCGAATGCGCCGCCCTGGAAAACGTGGACATGGACGCCCTGCTCTCCGTGGGCTGGGAGCTGGACAAGCAGAAAAGCCCCTACCGCTTCAACCTGAAGATCAAGGACCGGCCCGGCATGGTCTACAAAATCGGGAAGATCATGCGCGACCTGAAGGTGAACATCCAGGACATGAACGTCGAGCCCAAGGACGAGTTGAGCCAGGCCAACGTCAATATCCTGGTGGACCCCATTTCCGTGCAAACCTACCAGAAGATCGTCTCCCGCCTGCGCGGCATCAAGGAAGTGGTGAAAATCAGCTAAAAGCGCCCTCAGGCCGGCGCATTGCGCCGGATGCGCGGGAGCGGGGCGTCCCCCCCTGGGAGGCAGAGGGCCCGCGGCGCACGTTGACGAAGCGGCACCGGGGCGGGTAGAACTGAATCTCGATCAACCTTGCGGCAAACCGCGGCGCCCGGCGCCGGGACGTGGGCGCCTGCACGCGGCCCTCTTTAATTTACGGCGCGGCGTGGCCCTGTTTAATTTACGGTGCGGCGCCGCGCGGGACATCGCGCTTCCCCTCTTGCGGGGGTGGGCCGCGGCGCGGAACATGAACAATTTCCAATGGACAGCGAGGAGGCGGTATGGCCGGAGTGCTTGAAGGCGTACGGGTGTTGGATTTCGGCCGGTATATCGCCGGCCCTTTCTGCGCCACGATGCTGGCGGACATGGGAGCGGAAGTGATCCGCATCGAAAAGACCGAGGGCAGCGAAGACCGCTTCGTGCTGCCCATCGGCGGGGAAAACGGGGACATCGGCGCGGGCTTTCTGCAAATGGGCCGCAACAAGAAGTGCCTGACCCTGAACCCCATGAAGGAAGAAGGGCGGGAAATCGTGAAAAAGCTGGTGGCCACCGCGGACGTGGTGGTGGCCAACCTGCCCATCCCCACCCTCAAGGCAATGGGGATTGACTACGACAGCCTCAAAGCCGTCAAGCCGGACATCATCCTGACCATGGTCTCCGCCTTCGGCGTGGACGGCCCCTACAACGAGCGCGTGGGTTTCGACCTGCTGGGGCAGGCCATGTCCGGCGCCATGGACCTCTCCGGCGGGCCGGATGAGCCCGCCCGCACCCAGGTGCCTTACGTGGATTTCGGCACGGCCCTGTTCGCCGCCTTCGGCACCATGGCCGCGCTGATCGAGCGCAACAAGACCGGCCAGGGGCAAATGGTGGAGGCCTCCCTGTTTTCCACCAGCCTGGCCTTCAACAATGCGCTGCTGATGGAGCAGTCCGTGAACGGCATCAACCGCCGGGGGCGCAACAACATGGGCTTCCATTCCGCCCCCAACGACGTGTACCGGACGAAGGACGGGTGGATCGTGCTGATGGTGGTGGGCAACCCGTTGTTCAAGCGCTGGGCCGAGATGGTGGGCGAGCCGGAGTGGGTGGACGACCCCCGCTTCGCCACGGACCAGAAGCGGGGCGATCACGGCCACCTGATCTCAGAGCGCATGGCCGCCTGGTGCGCGGAGCGTACCACGGAGCAGGCGCTGGCCGAGCTGGAAGCCGCGCGGGTGCCCGCCGGTCCGGTCTTCAATGCCCAGGACGCCCTGGACGATCCCCACGTCAAGGCCCGCCAGCTTTTCAAGATGCTGGAATATCCCGGCCTGCCCAAGCCCGCGCCGGTGTCCGATACGCCCGTGCGGCTCTCCGCCTCGCAGTCTGGCATCCGGCACCGCGCCCCCCTGCTGGGCGAACACACCGATGCCATCATGCACGAGCTGGGGTTCGACGATTCACAGATCGCGGAACTGCGCAAGGGGCGGGTGGTCTAGGCTCTGTCTGAAATCTCGGATTTATCGAGGCCGGGGGGCTTTGAGGCTGAGAAAAAAGCCCCGCGCGACTCACCGCCGCGGGTAACAGGGAAGCGAGGTCAGCATGAATCCTGAGAATCCCGCTCACGCTCGCCGGATTAAGAAGCTGCTCGACAGGCTTGGTTATCATCCCGAAGCAGGATGGATCGACGCAAACGAGTTCTCCGGACTTACGGGCCACAGATTCGCGATGCAGCAAGCGCGCGACGAAATGGGCGTGATAGGGGCGTTTTGCCTGCGCCGGGAGGCTAACCACACAGAATCCGTAGCAACCCCCCTTGTGTATGTTGCCAGTGCCGTGGGTTCCACGGATGCCCAAGATATACACCGCAAGGTCTGGAGCCAAGGGCTCGTACCCTTTCTGCTGATTTTAACGCCTCAACAAATTTTGCTTTGCACCGGCTTCTCCTATGTGCACAGCAATTGGAACCACTCGGTGAAATTATTTGACTGGGCGACACTGGACCAACTGCCGCTGGGCCCGACCGAGGCGGTGACCCTGGGCGACCTGAGCGGCGAGTTGTGGGACCTACGGGCGATTCGCCTCCGCACGTCATTGTTCTGGCGAGATCATTCTATTGACGTGGCAGGGCGAGTAGATAGAAGCCTGCTGGAAAACCTCAAGACACTCAGCGGCGCGTTGACCGGCAAGGAATCATTACACCGGCTCACGTACCAAGCCGCGAACGGACTCATAGGCCGTTTTCTCTACGTGTTTTTTTTGGCTGACAGGGGATTTATTGACCCGGAGTGGCTCTCATTGCGAAATCATGAGGGGATCAACCTGGATGCCCAATACTCAGACTGGCCTGCGGATGCAACCTGGAAGTTCTTCGACGACCTTGATTCGATCTTCAACGGCAGCATTTTTCCGCTCGGCGAGGAGGAACGCAGTCAGATAGGCGAATACCATATAAACTTCGTCCGACAGGCAATGAAGTATGGTAAGCCGACCCCGTCCGGAGCGGTGCAGACCAGTTTTCTGAAGTTCTACTTCGGCGCTTTGCGGACAGAAACACTCTCGGCGGTCTATGAGCAGTTCTTGGAGAACATAGATGAAGTTTATCGCCGTCGCAAGGGCGCTTTCTATACGCCGCCCTTCCTCGTCGATTTCATGCTTGACAGGGTTAATGAAGAAAATGTCATCAAAGATGGGATGACCGTTCTTGATCCGGCCGCGGGGTCCGGGGTTTTTCTCGTTGGTTTCTATCGCAGGATTATTGAGCACGTACTGGCATCAAAGCCCAATCGGGAATTGAACCTTGGTGCGCTGCGAAGCCTTCTGCTGAATAACATCTATGGGATCGAGGAAAATTCAGATGCCTGTCATGTAGCTGCATTCAGTCTCTATTTGACAATGTTGGACTATGTAACCCCGCGGGACCGAAAAAGAGCGGCAGCAGGCAAAGACCCGAAAAAGTTATTTCCCCCGTTAGTAGGCACAAACATTATTTCGGAGGACTTTTTCTCGGATAAAGAAAAATTCCCTGGCCTTCCGGCCCTTGTGCACTGCGTCGTTGGGAACCCCCCTTGGCAAGACCTCAAAACTCTTGAATCGAAAAAAGCGATGGAGTGGCACAAAAATAACAAGGACTGTGCCCCTATTGGAAGTAATCAGGCGGCGGAACTCTTTACCTGGAAGGTTTTGCGCGAGCATCTTGCCGACGACGGAGTGCTAAGTTTTTTGTTACCCGCCCAATCTTTCTTAAATTCTACATCGAACAAATTTCGAAATCGATTGGTAAGAGATTTTCGTGTACTGGGCGCTGCAAACTTCTCTCACTTCCGGTATCGATTATTTGGACTCCCGGGGTCTAGAAACAAATCTCGCCACTCGGCTGGCGTGATCTTCGTTCGTAAGTGCCCCTCCGCTTCTCAAGATCAAATCTGGGTGTACGCGCCGCTTTTGGTCGGGCAACCCCTAGCTCGCAGCGCATGGCCATGGACGATTTTACTGGACCGCGCCGAGATTCAGGTGTTCCGGCAGGCCCAAATGTCTCGCAATTCCCAAAGTTGGTTTGAGGCGTTTTTGCTGCGGCCTGTTGACAGGCAGATACGGTATTTCCTCCAGGATAGGGTTAGCCAAGGGGAAATTGCTTTTCTTGGAGATTTTTGCAAATTGATCGGGGCAAAACTCGGCCGGGGTAAGGGGGAAAAAGATACCGGCGTGGACAGCCGGTATTTAAATGGAGCCCCTGACAGAAGAAACCAGAGAGGCCAGTTGTCCAAAGAGGACATATGCCAGTATGCGAAACTGCCTTCCGATCAACTCCAGAAAGTAAAACCAACCTACCGCCAAAAGTTCGGAGGAAATATACTTTTGGTTCCAAAAAACTTCACGAGCATCAAGTTTATCGATTACCCTACGGGGTTCAATGAATCAATTCATGCAATTTATTTTTCAAAATCGAAGAAAAAAATAACAAAACAAGAAAAAAGAGTGTTGCAAGGTCTCGACC
>CBDUSX010000110.1:0-8195 GCA_965369935.1 uncultured bacterium | reverse complement strand
CTATGCCATCGGGGATGGGGGGGAGCTTCGCCCGGCGCAGGGCGATCCTGGCCGCGCGATCGAAGTGTTCGTTTCCGCTGGATTGCAGGATTTCAATTTTGGTGATCTCGCCGTCCCGCTGGATGGTCAGGCGCACGCGCACCCACAAATTCTTATCGAATCCGCCCGGGAACTTGTAGTTTTCCGTGATCGCCTCCTGCACGGTGTTCAGGTACCTGCGCAGGGAGATCGGCGATTTCGCCATGCGCTGTCCCGGCGCGGATTCCCCCGCCTTGTGTATGACCGTCTTCTCGAACTCGAGGTTCAGCCGGTCCACCTTTTGCCGCACCCTTTCTATCGCCGAGCGCCGCTGTGGCTCCGGCGCGGCGGGAGGCAGGGGAGGGGGTGCGGCCTCCTCGCGGGTGCTCGGCGGGGCCGGTGGGGCCGGCTGCCTTTCCTTCGGCGCGGCGGGCAACTTTGGCAGAGTGGCCGCCGGGGCGGGCGGAGTGGCCTTGGTCTGGATCTGCGCGGGCGCCACGGCCGCGGGAGATGGGACGGCGGGCGGCGGCGCCGGGGGTGCCGCCGGGGGACGCTCGGCGGCCGGCACGGCGGTTTCCGGCGGCGTCTCCAACTTCAGGGAGGGCGCCTCCAGCTTGAGTTCGCTGATGGGCTGGGTGGACAACTCCAGCTGGCGCACCTTGGGGCGGGCGGGAGCCTCCACCACGTTCACGTGGTAGACCCGCACCAAGTCCGGGTCCGGCGTTCCGCCCGGCAGCGCAAACACAAATAGAAAGAACAGCGCGTGCAGAAAAATGGAGCCGGCCAGAACGCCGTTGAAACGCAGACTGTCCGCTGTCAATTTTCCTCCCGCTCGATCATGAGCCCCACGTCCACCACCCCCAGCTTTCTCAGCCGGGCCATCACCTGAATGACCGTGCCATAGCGGATGCGCCGATCAGCCCTCAGGAAGGCGGGGTTGCCGGGGTATCTGGATTTCCAGCGGTTGATTTCCCGGTTGAAGAGCCGTCCGGCTTCCGCGCTGCGGATGGGCCCCATCACCCGTTCGTTCACCGCCAGGGTGCCCTTTCTGTCAATGGTGATGACCAGCGTCTGGTTGGGCCGGGTGCCCGGCGCAAGGGAGGCGCGGGGCAGTTGCACGTCGAGGGTGTGGCTGATGATGGGTGCGGTGATCATGAATATCACCAGCAGCACCAGCAGCACGTCCACCAGTGGAACGACGTTGATGTCGCTCACGGGCTCCGCGGAGGTCCATTTCGTGCCGATATCCCCGTTCATCGCTCTATGGCTAGAGAAGCCTTTCCAGGCGGTTGGTGACTTCGAGGGCGAAAATTCTCATTTCGGTATTCATTTCGCGCACGCGGTTCCGGTACATGTTGTAGGCGATCAGGGCCGGGATGGCGGCCATCAGCCCGGCGGCCGTGGCGACAAGCGCCTCGGAAATGCCTGGAGCCACCACGGCCAGGCTGGTCACTCCCATGGTGGCGATGCTGCGGAAGGCGTCAATGATCCCCAGCACCGTGCCGAACAGGCCGATATAGGGCGATGACGACGACACCACGGCCAGCAGGGGCAGACGCTTTTCCAGCGCTTCGTTCTGCTGATTATAGACGCTTTCCAGCCGCCGCGAAAGGCTCGTCAGCAGCCGCTCCCGGGCATCCGGCACGGCCTCGGAACCTTCCATGCTTTTCCGGAAGGTGTTGATTTCACGGAAGCTGGCGGCGAACATGCGCGCAATGGGAGACCCCTGAAATTTCTGGGCCATGTTGAAGACGTTGGAAAGCGGGTTGTCTCCCTGGAAGTAGTGGTAGAAATGCCCGTTCTCCGCGCGCACCTGCCGGAATTGCAGCCACTTGAGAATGATGATGGCCCAGGAGATGGCCGACATGACCATCAGTATCAGCAATACTCCCAGGGCGACCCAGTTGCCGGTGAAAATGATGGACCACAGGGTCCCGCTGTCGCTTGCACTTTCCGCCATTTGCCGGTTTCCGGGGCAATCCTGATCAGGGGGAACAATGAGGGAGAAAGGTTCCCGCGGGCGCGGGCGCGGCGGAAAAAAACCGGCTTGCCCGTCCGCTGCTCCCGTCTCCGGGATGGGTCAGGCAAGCCGCTTGTGGAATCGAACCTGGAAGAACGCCTAAGTCCGGTGCCGCGTGCTTAGTTGATCATCAGCACCGAACGGCGGTTCTTGGCCCAGGCCTCTTCGTTGTGCCCCTCGTCCGCCGGCCTTTCCTCGCCGAAGCTGACCGTGCTCAACTGGTCGGCATTCACTCCCGCGGCGATCAACGCCTCTTTCATGGCGTTGGCCCGGCGCTCGCCCAGGGCGAGGTTGTATTCCGTGGTGCCGCGTTCGTCGCAATGGCCTTCGATGGTCACCCTGAGACTCGTGTCGGCCATCAGCCTATCCGCGTTGGACTGGATGACCTCCCGGAATTCCGGCTTGATGTTCGACTTGTCGAAATCGAAGAACACCGCGCCGAAGCCGGGGCTGCCCATGGGCTGCAGGACGGTCAGCTTCAGTTCCGCTCCCGGGAATGCGGGCTCGGCGGCCAAGGCGACCACAAGGGAGTTGCGGACGATGCTGGGCTGATTGTCTTCGAGCCCCTGGGCTCCGACGGCTCCCTTGACGGCGTCGAAAAACTCCGAGGCGTTGGTGTATTCGGTGCCTTTCAGCGAGTTCAACCCGCTGATCACGCTGTCCGGCACACCGTCCTCCTTCATCCGTTCCAGAGAGCGGTCGGTGATCCGAAACCGGGCGTTCTGGAGATCGGGCGTATCGGCCAGGGGGGTGCGCGGCGGTGGGAGCTTGGACGAATCAATTCCCGGTGCTGCGGCCTCCGGCTTTGCGGCCTCCGGCTTTGCGGCCTCCTCTTCCGGCGGACAACCCGCAACGACGAACGCCAGTGCCACAATAATCAACAATCCAAGCCAATGTGTCTTCATGAGTCTCCTTTTCGGACCGTTTAAGTTGCACTCTCGGGAAGACTTGCGAAATCAACCCCACCAGGTAATCCGCGGATTACCCGGGCATGTCGGTAGATGCTGAAAAGTGATATCCTTGCCTACCATTAAATATGAGAAATAAAAAGTCAAACCTCGGTAAAATCAATATCAATCTTCATTTCCCATCGCGATGGCGCAAACAGTAATTTCCGATACACTCCGCCGTGATTTTGGATGGCCAGTGCCGCGCATGGACGCCGGGCCGGGATTTGCGGAGTTTCGGAAGGGGCATGCCCGCCTCCGCTCAATTTGCGGCTGATCGGTTTCCCCGTGGGGAATATGCGAAAAGAATTCAGTCATGTCAACCATTCATATTACCCCCGCAGGCGAGCATCCGGCCTCACGCCTTCGCCGCGTGCGGCGAATTCCCGGTAAGCCATGAGTTGGCGCCTGATCCTGGACGGTGCGCGATCCGGGCCGGACAACATGGCGCGGGACGAAGTCTGCCTGGCTGCCGCGCGGGAGTCGGGGCTGGCCACCCTGCGCCTGTACGGCTGGGAGGGGCCGGTGCTCTCCGTGGGCCGCAACCAGAGGCTCGGCGGCGAAATCAACCTGGCGGCCTGCCGGGCCGAGGGCATCCCCCTGGTGCGGCGCATGACCGGCGGCAGGGGCGTGCTGCACGGCTCCGACCTCACCTACGCCGTGGCCGCGCCCACCCGCGGCGGGCGCTTCGCGCCGGGGATCATGGAGGTGTACCGGGAAATCTCCCAGGTATTCGTGAGGTTTTTCCAGCAGTTGGGGCACGAGCCGGAAGTGAAGGCGTACTCAGGCGGCCAGCGGGCGCGGATGGCGTCTCCGGTCTGCTTTGCCACCCCTTCCGCCTTCGAGATCCTGATCGCGGGGAAAAAGGTCGTCGGCAGCGCCCAGCGCCTGCATCCCGGCGGATTTCTTCAGCACGGCTCCATCCCCCTCCATCCCCAGCACGCGCTGCTGGCCCGCATCTTCAACGGCGCGGACGAAAAGGAAATCCAGGCAAACATGACGGACCTGGAAACCATGGGCGTGTGGGATCGCTTTACGGAAGAGGAAGTGCGCCGGCGGCTCGCCGGGGCCTTTGCCGATATGTTGGGGATCGGGGGGCTGGAGCCCATGCCCTGGCGGGAGGAGGAAGAAGCGCAAGTGGCCGCGCTCATGCCGGCATACGCCTATCTGGAGCCACAGCCCGTCCCGCGGGCCGCGCCGCCCCCCTAGCCTGAATATTTCAAATACAGCAATCGGGGGAAGCAACGCGAGACTCGTAGCGTTGCAGCCCCCCTGCGGCTTTCAGTAACGGGGCATGGAAGCGTCCACATCCACGGCCCAGCCGTCTATTCCGCCCGCCAGGCTCTTCAGGTGCTTGAACCCGTGACCCTGGAGCTTCATCAGGGCGGTCATGGAGCGCTTGCCCTTGTAGCAATACAGGTAGATTTCATCCTCGGGATCCAATTCCGGAATGAAGGATTCGAATTGGCTCAATGGCGTGAGCTGGGCTGAGTCAATGCGGTTGATCGCCCACTCGTGGGGTTCGCGCACGTCCAGCAGTCTGACCGGCCGCCCGGTTTCCAGTACGTTTTTAAGTTCCGGCCCGCTGATCTCGAAGGCGGCGGAGTCCACTTTCGGCTCGGCGGAAGGCAACTCCACGTTGCAAAACGCCTCGTAGTCCACCAACTCGGTTATGGTGGGCGCGTCCCCGCACAGCTCACAGGCCGGATTGCGCCGCACCTTGACGTCCTTGAAGCTCATCCGCAACGAGTCGTAGAGCAGCAGCCTGCCCGTCAAAGTCTCGCCGATGCCGACAATCAGCTTCATCACCTCGGTTCCCATCATCATTCCCACCACCCCCGGGAGCACGCCCAGGACGCCGGCTTCGGATCAGTTGGGCACCAGCGCTGCCGGCGGCGGGTTGGAATACAGGCAGCGGTAGCAGGGGCCGCCGCTCTTGGGATCGAACACCGAAATCTGGCCCTCGAACCGGAAGATGGAACCGTAAACCAGGGGGATGCCCGCGAAAAAGGCCGCGTCGTTGACCAGGTAGCGCGTCTCGAAATTGTCCGAGCCGTCCACGACCATGTCGTACTTGGCGAAGATTTCCGTGGCGTTTTCGCGGGTCAGCTTGACGTCGTAGACTTCCAGGGTGACGTGGGGGTTTATTTCCACGATGCGCTCCCGCATGGAGTCCACCTTGGGGCGGCCCACGTTGGGGGTGGAATGGGCCACCTGCCTTTGCAGATTGGTCACTTCCACCACGTCATGGTCCACCAGGCCGATCGTGCCCACGCCTGCCGCGCCGAGATAGAGCCCCAGGGGAGAGCCCAGCCCGCCCGCGCCGATCAGCAGCACTTTGGCGGCCTTGAGCTTTTCCTGCCCCGGCAGGCCCACCTCGGGCAGAACCAGATGGCGGCTGTAGCGTTGAATCTCTTCAGAGGATAGTTTGGTTTCCATTGCTTGATCCCTGGTTTGATAAACCATGCCGCCCGCATTGGGTACGGCCCGATTTTCCGTTGTTTCACCGTTCCCGGCGCTGCCGGTCCTTGCGGCAATTCGATTATGCTCTCAAACTACCATTGCGGCTGTAAGAATACAAACAGAATTGCACTGTCATTACAGTCACATGCATGTGTGACGGTTGCCCGCCGGCCCCCGCCGTGGAGCCCTGCGCCCGGCGTAAGAAAAGGCGCCCGGGCGCGTGGAGATCTGCAAGCCCTTGAAAGTACAAGCCGATTCCGCTGCCCGGCGAGCGGTCCTACATACGCTCCGCCCCCGAGTCTGGCATTTCTGCGACGCGGGTGGGCTTCTGCATCGTGGGCGGCTCTCTGAACCGGGCTGGGCCGTGGAATAATTCTTGTTGACTCCCCGCGGTCAGGAATTAAAATTTAACCTTTAACAAGCGTTTCAGCGCGGCACGTGTGCCGCGGTCAATGCGATCTTACAAGTGTGATCATGTCTTCCCTGGCTGTGGCTGCAAAAAAGACGAATGGGGAGAACGGCAAAGTCAGGCCCCTTTCCAGGAAAACCCTCACCGCCCGGCAGAAGGAAGCGGTCAAGCAGCTGGGGCGGGACAAGCTGGCCGGCATGTTCCGCACCATGACCCTGATCCGCGATTTCGAGCGGCGTTGCGAGCAGATGTACCAGCAGCGCAAGATCGGCGGCTTCCTGCACCTGTACATGGGCCAGGAGGCCCTGGCGGTGGGCATGTTGAGCGCCATTCATTCGGACGACTACGTGGCCACCTCCTACCGCGACCACGGCATGGCCCTGGCGCGGGGCATTTCGCCCAACCCGCTGATGGCCGAGTTGTTCGGAAAAGTGACCGGCATCTCCCGGGGCAAGGGCGGCTCCATGCACTTCTACTCCAAAGCGCACAATTTCCTGGGCGGCCACGGCATTGTAGGCGGCCAGATTCCCATAGGGCTGGGGGCGGCCTTCCGCGCGAAATATCTGGGCACGGACCAGGTAAGCCTGGTATTCCTGGGCGACGGCGCGGTAAATCAGGGCGCCTTCCACGAATCCCTCAACATGGCCTCCCTCTGGCAACTTCCCGCTCTCTTCATCATCGAAAACAATCAATACGGCATGGGCACTTCGGTGCGCCGCTCCAGCGCCGTGCAGGACATGACCCTGAAAGCCCAGGGCTATGGCATGGAGGGTGTCGGCGTGGACGGCATGAACCTGCTGGACTGCTACATGGTCATGCGCGACGCGGTGAAGAAGCGCCGCAAGAACCCCGGCCCGCTGTTGGTCGAAGCCAAGACCTACCGCTACCGCGGCCATTCCATCTCCGATCCGGGCACCTACCGGGACAAGGAGGAGATCGAGAATTACCGGAAGGTGGACCCTATCCAGCAGGTGCGGCGGCTGCTGCTGGACCTGGAATGGCTCGACGAGGCAGGCGCCAAGGCCCTGGAAAAGGAAGTGCGCAAGGAGATTGACGACGCGGTCGCCTTCGCCGAGGAGAGCCCGTTCCCCGATCCCAGCGAGCGGGAGCGCCACGTGTACGCTCCCTAGTAGGACGTAACAGACCGGCCATCCCCATCGGGCATAATTTCAAGACATAGATTCAAGGCATAGACGGCAGAGACATGGCAGAGAACACCATCACCTACCGCGAGGCCCTCAACCAGGCCATGAGCGAAGAAATGGAACGCGACGATACCGTGTTCCTGATCGGCGAGGAGGTGGGCGAATACAACGGCGCCTACAAGGTCAGCCAGGGGCTGCTGGATCGCTTCGGCCCCCTGCGGGTGGTGGACACGCCCATTTCCGAGAACGGCTTTACCGGGCTGGCCATCGGCGCGGCCATGGTGGGGTTGCGCCCGGTGGTGGAGTTCATGAGCTTCAACTTTTCCCTGGTGGCCTTCGACCAGATTTTCTCCAACGCCGCCAAGACCTGTTACATGTCCGGCGGGCAGTTCCCCGTGCCGATGGTGATGCGCGGGCCCGGCGGCCCGGCGGCCCAGGTGTCCGCCCAGCATTCCAACTGCCTGGACCACTGCTTCGCCAACATACCGGGGCTGAAGCTGGTCATGCCCTCCACCGCCCGCGACGCCAAGGGGCTCTTGAAGTCGGCCATCCGGGACAACAATCCAGTGGTGTTCATTGAGAACGAGCTGCTCTATGGCATCAGCGGCGCGGTGCCCTCCGGCGATTTCACCATCCCCCTGGGCGAGGCGGAGGTGAGGGCGGTGGGGACGGACGTGACGATCCTGGCCGCCAGCCGCATGGCCCACATGGTGGCTTCGGGACTGGCGGAATTCGAAAAGGAGGGCATCAGCGTGGAACTGGTGGACCCCCGCACCATCAAACCCCTGGACGTGGACACCATCATCCGCTCCGTGCGCAAGACCCACCGCGTGGTGATCGTGGAGGAGGGGCACTCCTTTGCGGGCATCGGCGCGGAGTTCGCCCACCAGATTTACAGCACCTGCTTCGACGAGCTGGACGCTCCCATCGTGCGCGTCAGCCAGGCGGACAACCCCCTGCCCTATTCCAAGCCCCTGGAGGCGGCCAGCCTGCCCACGGTGGAAAAGGTGGTGCGGGCCGCCAAAGCGGTGCTCTACCGGATTTGACATCCTCGCCCCCGGCATCAATGCGCCTTGCGTCAGGCGCTGCGGTGTCTGCCGCGGGCGCTGAGGTTGCCGCGGGCGCTGAGGTTGCCGCAGGCGCTGAGGTTGCCGCAGGCGCGGTGTCTGCTGCGGGCGCTGTGGGCGAGGCGC
>CBDUSX010000109.1:0-8322 GCA_965369935.1 uncultured bacterium | reverse complement strand
CGCACGGACTGGATGTTCATGCGGATCAGCGGCCGCGTCTCCAGGGCCATGGCGCGGTATTGGGGGTATTTCTCCCGCAGCAGCGCCAGGGCGGAGCGGTGGGCGGGGCCGCTGGACAGCACCTCCGCGCTGCCGCGCAGCAGCACCCAGCCCAGCCGCCCCCAGTTCTCCTCGTAGTGATCCACCACCACGGCCAGCCGGGGGTCGGCCAGCAGGTTTCGCATGCGCTTGAGGGCCATGGGCGCGGCGCGCTTGGGCTTCTCGTCAATGACGGAATAAAGCCGCCGTCCCCGCACGCAAAAGCAGATGGGCACCAAGTCTGGCGCGCCGGACGGGTCCACGGTGGCCAGCCGGCCCACCCGCGCCGCCTCCAGAAAGCTGCTTACCTGCGTCGAAATGAGGGGCATGGGGGGTCAGGGCACGCCCGCGGGCTTGGGCCCGCCGGTGGCCCAGTCCAGCAGTTGCACCGTATGCACCACGGGGATGGGGGAGTAGGCGGCGATCTGCTCCATGCAGCCGATGTTGCCCATGGCCACCACCTGGGGTGTCAGCGAGGCGATGGCCTCGGCCTTCATGCGTCCCAGTTCGGACGCCGTGCCGGGCTTGAGCAGATTGTAGGTGCCGGCGCTGCCGCAGCACAGGTGGCCTTCGGGGATGTCCAGCACCTCGAATCCCGCGCTGCGCAGCAGGGCCCGCGGCTCGCTGCGAATATTTTGCCCGTGCTGCAGGGAGCAGGCGTCGTGATAGGCCACCCGCAGGCCCGAGGACGAGGCGGCCAGGCGCTCGCTGAGACCCAGCTCACTCACCACCTGGGACAGGTCCCTGGCGATGGCGGCCACTGCTTGCGCCTTGGCGGCGTAGGCGGGGTCGTCGCGGAAGATGTGCCCATAGTCCTTCACCACCACGCCGCAGCCGGAGGTATTGATGACGATGTGATCCAGGCCGCCGCCCGTCAACTCTGCGTGCCAGCGGTCTATGTTGTTCTTCATGGCGGGCAGGCTGTCCCCGTGATTGCCCATGTGATAGACCAGCGCCCCGCAACAGCCCAGCCCCTCGGGGAGCACCACCTCGCAGCCCAGCCGGGTCAGCAGGCGGATGGTGGCGTCGTTGATGGCCGGGCCCAGCACCTTCTGGGCGCAGCCGGTGAGCAGCGCCACGCGGGCCCGCCGCTCTCCCACCGCCTCGTGCACCCCCGGCCGGTCCAGGGCGGAGGGCTTCGGCAACCGCCAGGGTATCATCTCCAACATGTTGCGCATGTCGCGCGGAAGCAGAAAGGCGAAGGGCTTCGCGAGCCTGCCCAGCCGCAGGGCCGTGCGCATGCGCGCGGGGTAGGGCAGCAGCATGGCCAGCAGCCTGCGCTGGGTGCGGTCGGCGAAGCCACGCTGGTGCTGCTCCTCAATGCGGCTGCGGGCCGAGTCGATCAGATGGGCGTAGCGCACGCCGCTGGGGCAGGTGGTTTCACAGGCCAGGCAGGACAGGCAGTTGTCCAGATGATCCACCACCTTGTCCGAGTGGGTGATCCGGTCTTCCAGCAGGGACTTGATAAGGTAGATCCGTCCGCGCGGCCCCTCCATCTCCACCCCGCGCAACTGGTAGGTGGGGCAGGTGGCGTTGCAGAACCCGCAATGGACGCAGGTGCGCAGGATGTTCTCCGCGATTTGGGCGTCCGGGTGGCGGGCCTGCCGCTCTGTGATGGCGGTTTGCATTTCGTTACTGCCTCCTGCCGTTATGCCTCGGGCGGGGCCCCCATGCCGGGTTGCGTTGCATGGCCGGGCATTTCCCGGTGCTGCGGAGTTCTTCCGGAAATGAGGTTACACCCCGGCATACATCCTGCCCGGATTTAAAATGCCGTTCGGGTCGAAGGCCTGCTTCAGCTGCTCGTGCAGCTTCCGGTTGGCCGGCGCCAGGGGCGAAAATACGGGCAGCTCCGCGTCCGGCGGCCCGGCGCCGCGTACGAGCCGCGCATAGCCGCCCGCCTCCAGCGCCAGGCGGTGCACCTCCTCCGCCGCGGCGGAGGCAGGCAGGGCGCAGAACACCAGCCCGCCTCCCCAGTCGTAAAAGCCCCGCGGCGCCGCGAGCCCTCCCAGGGACCCGAAAAATTCCCCGCCCGCGGCGGGCGGGAGGGAGACGCGCCACAGCCGTTCCCCGTCAGCGAGGGGCAGGGGCTCCAGCTCCCGGATGGATTTCCATACCGCCCGGGACTCCTCCGGCTCCAGGGCGCCGGTCCGGCGCCCGCAGAGCCGCGTCACCTGCTCGCAGCGGCGGGCCACGGAAGGCTCCGGCCCCTCGATGCGCAGGAAGGTCAAGGCCTCATCCTCCGCCGCCAGCCCGGCCACGGGGGCGGGCATGTTCAGCCCGGCGGGCAGATGGGCCAGCCCGCTCACCTCGTAAGGGGAGCGCGAGGCCTCGCCCAGGGTGGACAGGCCTTCCTCCCCGCTCAGGCCGGCCAGCACCAGGGTGCGCTCGGTCTCCGGCGCGGGCAGCACCTTGAGCACCAGCTCGGTCAGCACGGCCAGGGTGCCGAAGCTGCCGCACATCAGCTTGCTGAGGTCGTAACCGGTGACGTTCTTCACCACCCGTCCCCCGCCGTTGAAGATTTCGCCCCGTCCGGTGACGGCCCGGAATCCGAGCAGGTGGTCGCGGGCCGCCCCGGCCCGGGGACGGCGCGGGCCGGAAAGGTTGCAGGCCACCGCCCCGCCGACGGTGGCGCCCGCACCCCAATGGGGCGGCTCGAAGGCCAGCATCTGCCCGCCTTCGGCCAGGGTCTGCTCCAGTTCCGCCAGGGGCGTTCCGGGGCGCACGACCGCGATCAGTTCCTGGGGCTGATAGTCCACAATGCCCGTCAGCCCGGCCAGGGAGAGCGTGCGCGCGGCCTGCACGGGGCGCCCGTAATAGCGCTTGCTGCCGGCCCCCAGCACCTCCAGGGAGGTCTCGTTGCTCAGGGCCGCCATGACGCACGCCTGCACGTCTTCGTCGCCGGCCGGCCGCAACATATTTTCCTCGATATGTTCCTCGTTGCCTTCGCTCAATTTCAGCTCCCTTTGCCGCAAACTCCGCCGCGGACTTTGTTGCGGATTTTTCCGCACATGCGGAACAGGCACGCCACATAGCCGGGGTAGGGTGGGCGCCGCCAGCAAACACCGGGCGCCGGCGGCAGACTTCGTCCGCGCGCGGTATCAATCCGGCCTATCTTTCTTTTGCTACTCCGGGCAGGACGGATTGTATCAATTTTTCCAGTTGCGCGTAATGGTTTTGCAGGCTGAACAGCTCCGCGGCCTTGCGCCGGCCCGCCCGCCCGAGAGCCAGGGCTTTTTCCCGGTCGTGGTAGAGGATGCACAGCTTGTCGTACAGGCTCGTGCTGTTTTTGGTTTCGAACAGCAGGCCGTTCACGCCATCGTCAATGATTTCCGGCACGCCGCCCGCGTCGCTGCCGATGACGGCCTTGCCCACGCTCATGGCCTCGATCAGCACCAGACCGAAGGTTTCCTGATAGGTGGCCAGCACCACGCAGTCGCAGACTTGCATCAGCTCCTGCGGGTTTTTCACGAAGTCCATGAATCTCACCTCCTCCTGCACACCGTGCTCCGCCACCATGCGCCTCAGGCGCGCCACGTAGGCCTCGTCTTCAATCGGGCCGGCCAGCAGCGCCTTGCATTTCAGCCCCTCGGATTTCATCCGGCCCAGGGCCTCGATCAGCAGGTGCTGGCCCTTGCCCTCCATCAGCTTGCCGATCAGGCCCACCACGAACTCGCCCTCACGGAGGTGCAGCTTGCGCTTCAATGCGGCGGCTTCTTTTTTGCCCGGCGGGTTCGGGGGCTCGGTGCCGTAATAGAGCAGTTGCACCTTGTCCCGGTGCCTGGGGTGCAACCGCTTCCTGGTGTCCTCGCGCAACTGTTTCGTGATGGTCAGCAGCAGGTCCAGCCGGGCATAGATGAAGTTGTGGTAAAGATCGTCCTTGCGGTGGGAAATCTTCATCTGGCGCGTGTAAACCAGCGCGGGCTGTTTGTGGGCCAGCCGCTTGGCCAGGGCGGCCAGGGGCAGGTCCTTGCGCCAGTGCACGTGGATGGCCTCGATGCCTTCCCGGTCAATGATGCGGGCCAGCCGCCAGGCCGCGGGCAGGGGCAGCACCGTGAAGGCGGCCCTGAAATCGAGATAGGGCAGCCCGCGGTCTGACAGGAAATCCTTGATCAGGCTACGCCGGCCGTTGATGACGGCCAGCACGCGATGGGAAGCGCTGAGATATTCCACGCTCCGCGCCATGTAGAGTTCCAGCCCTCCCCGGCCGGGGGAAAGGCAGAGTTCCATGATGTTCATCGGGGCCGGTGCATCCGGGGCGGCGGAGGGACGGGCGGACGCGCGACGCCCAGGGGCGCGGGGAGACCGTGTTTCAAAACCGTTCCAGGTCGGGGAAGGGCACGGCCGTTTATTCCAAGTCTGATTCGTTTAGTTCGGCCAGTTTCAACAGGTGACGGAGTAGCCCTGCCTTGAGAGTTTGGTTGGCATGGACGGGAACGGAGAGCCTCACCACAGTATCCGTCCTGCCATATATGTGGTGGCTGCCCCTGGTCCGCAACAGTTGCCACCCTTTTTCCTCGAGGACCTTGGTGAAGGCCTTGCCCGACAAGGACTTCATACGGCGATTTCAAGAATCCTTGCCTTGTCCGAGTTGCCCGCCACGTCCACATCCACCGACAGGCAGCCTTCAATTGCTTCATAGAGGTTTTGCAGGAGTTCTTCGAAGGTTTCCCCCTGCGTCGAGCAGCCGGGTATGGCCGGCACTTCGGCCCAATAGCCGCCTTCCTCTGCCTCGTGAACCACCACTTTGATTTTCATGATGATCGCCTTATTGAATGTCAGAGACCGTGCTTCAAAACCGTTCCAGGTCGGGGAAGGGCAGCTTGCCGGCATGAACGTGCATTTTGCCCAGCTCCGCGCAACGGTGGAGGACGGGAAACATCTTGCCGGGATTGAGCAGGGAGTCGGCGTCGAAGCTGCACTTGACCCGCTGCATGGCGTTAAGGTCGTTCTCGCCGAACTGATAGGCCATCAGCTCCCGCTTTTCGATACCCACGCCATGCTCCCCGGTGAGCACCCCGCCCACGTCCACGCAGAGCTTGAGGATTTCCGCGCCCATGTCCTCCGCCTTTTCCAGTTCGCCCGGGGTGTTGCTGTCGTAGAGCACCAGGGGATGCAGGTTGCCGTCTCCCGCATGAAAGACGTTGGCCACGCGCAGGCCGTATTTCTTGGAGAGCCGGCGGATTTCCCCCAGCACCTTGGCCAGGGCGGAGCGGGGGATGGTGCCGTCCATGCAGTAGTAGTCCGGGCTGATGCGCCCCATGGCCGGAAAGGCGGCCTTGCGTCCGGCCCACAGCTTGAGCCGCTCCTCCTCGCTGCCCGACACGCGGATTTCCGTGGCGCCGGCCTTGCGCAGCACCTCGTCGGTCTTGGCGAGCAGGTGGTCCACTTCGGTTTCCGGGCCGTCGTGTTCCACCAGCAGGATGGCCTCCGCCCCCACCGGGTAGCCGGCCTGGGCGTAGTCTTCCGAGGCCTCGATGGCCAGCTTGTCCATGATCTCCATGCCTGCGGGCACCATGCCCCCGGCGATGATGTCCGCCACGGCCTGGCCGGATTCCTCGACCGAGTTGAACACGGCCAGCACCGCGCGTGCGGTCTCCGGCTTGCGCAGCAGGCGCACGGTGACTTCGGTGATGATGGCCAGCAGCCCCTCGGAGCCGGTGAGCACGCCCATCAGGTCGTAGGCCGCATCGTCCATGCCCTTGCCGCCCACGCGCATCACATCCCCGCCGGCCAGCACCACCTCCAGCCCCAGCAGGTTGTTGGTGGTGACGCCGTACTTCAGGCAGTGTACGCCGCCGGAGTTTTCCGCCACGTTGCCGCCGATGGAACAGGCGATCTGGCTGGAGGGGTCGGGCGCGTAATAATAGCCCGCCTGCTGCACGGCCTCGCTGATGCGCAGGTTGGTGACCCCCGGCTGCACCACGGCGCAGCGGTTTTCATAGTCCAGCTCCAGGATTTTGTTCATCCTGGACAGGGCGAGGGTCACCCCGTCCGCCAGGGGCAGGGCGCCCCCGGACAGCCCGGTGCCGGCCCCCCAGGGCACCACGGGAATCTGCAGCTCGTGCAGGATCTTCATGGCGCGGGAAACCTCGCTGGTGGAGGCGGGCAGCACGACGGCCATGGGGGTCTGGCGGTAGGCGGACACGCCGTCGCACTGATAGGCGATCAGATCCTCCTCCGTGCTAAGCACCGCCTCCCGGGGCAGCTCGGCCAGCAGGGCCTGGGCCACCTGATCTTTTTTGGCCAGGCGTTCGGGATCCGGTTTGGGCAATTCCATGATCGGCTCTTGCAAGTAGCGAAAAATTTCCCGGGCACGCGTTAGGCGCCCCTCACCGGTAACATAGCTTGCATCGCCCCGTGGTGCCAAGGGCGTCCCGCCGAACTCCCTGACAGGCGGGAGTTTGGCCAACGGCCGACTTTCGCAATTTACCGGGGTGCAGAGGCCATTGGCCCCTGCCGGGGACTGTCAGGGGGCAAGGCCCCCCGATTGCCGTCGTTCCAGATTCAGCCTAGCCGATCTGGTGGTTGGCCATTTTCTCCAGGGCGGTGATGAGGGACGAGTGATCCTTGTCCGCGCCGCCGTCCGAATTGATGGAGTTGTACAACTCCTGCGCCAGGGCCGTGCCGGGCAGGGAGAGTCCCAGCTCGCGGGCGGCGCTGAGGGCGTTGTTGAGGTCCTTTTGCTGGTGGCGGATACGGAAGCCGGGGTCGAAGGTGCGCTTGATCATGCGCTCCCCGTGCACCTCCAGGATGCGGCTCTGGGCGAAGCCGCCCAGCAGCGCCTGGCGCACGTTTTCCGGGTCGGCGCCGGCCTTGGAGGCGAACAGCAGGGCCTCGCCGACCGCCTCGAGGGTCAGGGCGACGATGATCTGGTTGGCCACCTTGGCGGTCTGGCCGTCGCCGTTGCCGCCGACCAGGTTGATGCTCTTGCCCATCAACTCGAACAGTTCCTTGGCCTGGGAGAAGGCCTGCTCCTTGCCGCCCACCATGATGGTCAGGGTGGCCCCCTCCGCGCCGACCTGCCCCCCGGAGACGGGGGCGTCGAGCATTTCCACCCCTTGCTCCGCCAGCCGGGCGGCGAAGCCCTTGGTGGCCGTGGGGGAAATGGAGCTCATGTCAATCACCATGCTGCCCGATTTCACGCCTTCGGTCACGCCGCCGGGGCCGAACAGCACCGCCTCCACGTCCGGGGTGTCGGGCACCATCAGGATGATGACGTCGGATTTTTCCGCCACTTCCTTTGCATTGGCGCATTTGATCGCGCCCTTGCCGACCAGTTCGTCCACGCCGTCGGGAACCACGTCATGGACGTGCAAGGTGTGGCCCGCGTCAATGAGGTGGCCCGCCATGGGCTTGCCCATGATGCCCGTTCCGATAAATCCAAGATTCGCCATAATCCGGCCTCCTTTTCCAACGTGTTTTTTAAGGTAGAACAGCGCTCCGCCACCGGGTCTAAAGGCAGGGCGCCTACAGGTAGGGCTTCACCCAGTCCAGGCCGTCGCTCGTGCTTCCCGCGGGTTTGTATTCGCATCCGATCCAGCCATCATAGCCCGACTCGTCAATGAAGCGAAACAGGTTGGTGTAGTTGATCTCGCCCGTGCCCGGCTCGTTGCGGCCGGGGTTGTCGGCCAGTTGCATGTGGGCGATGCGGGGCAGGTGCTCCCGGATGGTGTGGGTCAGGTTCCCCTCCATGATTTGCATATGATAGATGTCGTATTGCAGCCAGATGTTGGAATGGCCGGCTTCCTCGAAGATGTCCAGCGCATCGCTTGTATGCACCAGGTAGAAGCCGGGCACGTCCTGATGGTTGAGGGGCTCCACCAGCAGGCGGATGCCCTCCTTGTCCAGGGCTTCGGCCGCGAAGCGCAGGTTTTTCACCAGGGTGGCGGCCAGCTTGTCCTCCGCCACGCTTTCCAGCTTCAGGCCCACCAGGCAGTTCAGCATGCCGCAGCCCAGGGCCTTGGCATACTCGATGGCCAGGCCCACGCCGTCCTGGAATTCGCCCACCCGCTCCGGATGGGCGGCCACGCCCCGGTCGCCGGCATCCCAGTCCCCCGCGGGCAGGTTGTGCAGCACCTGGGTCAGGCCGTGGGTCCGCAGCCGTTCGGCCAGCAGTTCTTTTTCATAGGCGTAGGGAAACAGGTACTCCACCCCCTTGAAGCCGTCCTCCGCCGCCGCGGCGAAGCGCTCCGGGAAGTCCACCTCGTTGTAGAGCATGGTCAGGTTGGCGTTGAATCTGGGCAT
>CBDUSX010000108.1:0-8398 GCA_965369935.1 uncultured bacterium | reverse complement strand
GGGGCGCTTTCGCAAAACCGTGGAGACACCGTGAAGACATTGTGGTTGAAAATTGCGGGTGTGGTGGATTACATTGTGGGTGCAGACTCCGTAGGCTAATCGAATTAAAAAATCAGGACCCGATGCAATCTGAATTGGCCCAGTTGATTATCAAGGCGGTGCAACTGGAAGACGTCAAACCCGAAGACATTGATCCGGACGCCCCATTGTTTGGGGACGGGCTGGGGCTGGATTCCATTGACGCCCTGGAAATCGCGCTGGCCATCTCCAGAAATTACGGCTTCGAGCTTGCGTCCGACAACGGAGACGACTCCCGCAGCGTCTTCGCCTCTTTGCGGACGCTTTCCGAGCACGTCGAGCAGCACCGCAAGAAATGAGTTTGCCGCTGAACGCGAATCCGCCATGATCAGGCTCGCATTCCCGCTCGCCGCCTACCCTTTCATCATCCATTACGCCGTCATCAACGGCCATGCCGCCCTTGCCGTGACGGTCGCCTGCCTGCCGCTGGCGGCCGGCGGGCTGCTGTCATTGCGTGGCAAGAGCCGGGCCGGCTATCTCGTAGTGACGCTCGTGGGGGCGGGCATCGTCTGGCTGGGCGCCTGGACAGGAATTTTTTCCATCGTCTACCTGCCCCCGGTGCTGATTGCCGCATCGCTATGCGGGCTGTTCGCCGGCACCCTGCTGCCCGGCCGTACGCCCCTGATCACGAGGTTCGCCGCCCTGCAGCACGGCGTCATTGACCTGAAGATCGAAAGGTACACCCGCCGTCTGACGCAGCTTTGGTCGTGCTTTTTCCTCTGCCTCGCGGTGGAGGCGATTGCCCTGGCGCTGTTCGCTCCGCTGCACGTCTGGTCGTTGTTCACGAATTTCATAAACTACCTGTTTGTCATGGTATTCTTCGCAGTGGAATACCTGGTGCGCATTAACGTTTTGCATCACGTCAGGCACCCGGGATTTCTGCCCTTCCTCCAATCCCTGGTGAAATTCGCGCCGGGCAGCGCCTTGAAGGAACGATGAACTTTCGCGCCAGTGAAATTCCGCTGCTCCACCTGGATGCGCCCGATGCGCCCATTGCGTGGCGGGACGGCGTGCCGGTCTCGCGGCGGATGTTTTTGGCCCACGTGAAAGCAGCCGCAGCCGGGCTGCCCGAGCACCGCTATGCGATCAACCTGTGCGGGAATATCTACGAGTTCATGGTCGGGTTCTGTGCGAGCCTGCTCAGGGGGCAGACCAATCTGCTGCCTCCCAGCCACAAGCGCAACGTGGTGCATGAAATCTCGCGCGCGTACCCGGACCATTACTGTCTGGCCGAGGCGCCCCTGGACGACATCGCCCTTGAGCAGCACCTCATCACGCCCGCCCCACGGGCGGACGCCCATGGCGATCCACATCCGCCCGCGCTGCCCGCCGGGCACGTCGCGGCCATTGTGTTCACCTCGGGCAGCACCGGCCAGGCGCGGCCCAACCCCAAGACGTGGCACAGCCTGGCGGGCGGGGCGCCGCTGTTTCTCAGCCGCTTCGGCATGGAGGGCAGGAGCGGCGTCACCATCGTGGCCACCGTGCCGCCGCAGCACATGTACGGGCTGGAGACGTCGGTGATGGTGCCGCTGATGTCCGGCCTGTCCGTATGCGGCAGCCGGCCCTTTTACGCCGAGGACATCCGCGCCACCCTGGCCGGACTGGAGGGCGAAAGCCTGCTGATCACCACCCCCTTTCATCTGCGCATTTGCGCGGAGTCGGGCCTGGACTGGCCTCGCGCTTCCCTGATCATATCCGCCACCGCGCCCCTGTACCCGGACCTGGCCGCCCAGATCGAATCGCTGTTCCAGGTGCGCCTGCACGAAATTTATGGCTGCACCGAAGTTGGCTCCATGGCCTCCCGGCGCACCCTGGACGGCGACGAATGGCGCCTGTATGACGGATTGTCCTTGAGCGAAGACGAGGGCACGTTTTACCTGGCCAGCCCCCTCGACCCCGAACCGGTGGAGTTGCAGGATTCGCTGGAATTGCTCGACGCCACCGGCTTCAAGTTGCTGGGCCGGGACACGGACATCGTCAAGGTGGCGGGCAAGCGCTATTCCCTGGCCGAACTCAACCGCAAGCTCAACCAGATTGACGGCGTGGAAGACGGCGTGTTCCTGATGCCGGAAGAGGAAGACGGCCGCGAAACCCGGCTGGCGGCCTTCGCGGTGGCCCCGGGCCTGGACGGAGAGCAGATCATCGCCGCGCTGAAGCAATGGCTGGACCCGGTGTTCCTGCCCCGGCCCCTGCATCTGGTGGAACGCCTCCCGCGCAACGAGACCGGCAAGCCGCCGCGGGAGGAACTGCTGGGCCTGCTGAGGCGCATGGGCGGGCGGCCCGGCGGCCAAGCCGGCCAGGGGCATTGATGCGCAATCCCAGAGCCGCCGAACCGGAAAGCGCCCCCAGGCCGCAATGGCTCCTGCATCGGGAACGGGGCAGCGCGCTGATGATCTGGATCATCCGTTCCGTGGCCCTGTATCTGGGCCGCGGCCCCGCCCGCCTCCTGAGCTACCCCATCACCCTGTATTTCCTGTTCCGCGCGGGCCCTGAACGCAGGGCCTCCCTGGCCTACCTGTCGCGGGTGCTGGGACGCCGCGCGACATACTGGCATGTGGCGCGGCACATCCACACCTTCGCCGTCACCATCGTGGACCGGGTGTTCCTGCTCGCAGACATGCACGACCGGCTCGACGTGCGCATTCACAACGAGGCGCTGATTCTCGCTTGCATGGACAAGGGGCAGGGGGCCCTGCTGCTGGGCTCCCACCTGGGCAGTTTCGAGGTGCTGCGCGCCCTGGGGGTGATGAAGCATTCCGTGCCGCTCAAAATTCTCATGTACGAGGATCACAACCGGGTGATGACCCGGCTGCTGACTTCGCTCAATCCCGCCATTCGCGACACCGTGATCGAACTGGGCCGGCCGGACAGCCTGCTCAAGGTCCGCGAATGCATATCCAAAGGCTATCTGGTAGGTTTGCTGGGAGACCGGCCCGGCGGAAGCGAAAAACTGACGCGCTGCCGCTTTCTCGGCGAGGAGGCCCCGCTGCCGGCCGGACCCATGCTGCTGGCTTCGGCCTTGCAGGTACCGGTGATCCTGTTTTTCGGCATTTACCGGGGGGGCAACCGCTACGACATATATTTCGAGCTGCTGGCCGACAAGGTGAAACTCGGCCGGAAGAGGCGCGATGCGGAAATTCAGCGCTGGACACAGATCTACGTGGAGCGGCTGGAATACTATGTGCGCCAGGCGCCCTACAACTGGTTTAATTTCTATGATTTTTGGTACCGCGATCCGGCGGCGGGCCAAACCCCTGCTGCTCGCCACGGTACTGCTGGGCCTTCAGGCGGCAAGCCCCGCCGGCGCGGAAAGCGGGAATAATTCCGCGGGCCTCCGGGAATTGATGCGGGCCCTGGCCGGCGTGAAATCCACCACCGCCACCTTCACCGAACGGAAAACCATCTCCCTGCTCAGCCGGCCGCTGTTCATGGACGGCATCCTCAGGTACGAGAGGCCGGACTACCTCGTCAAGAAAGTGACCAGCCCCACCGTGGAATCCTACGAAATCCGCGGCCGGCAGCTGACCATGGAAAACGAGGAGGAGGGCCGGCGCACCCTGCTGCTGGACGACTTTCCTCTCGTGCGGGCCTTCGTGGCGTCCATCCGGGCCACCATGGCCGGCGATCTGGAGGCCCTGCGCGATCACTATCGGGTTCAGTTGCACCGCAAGGACGGCAGGTGGAAGCTTTCCCTGCTCCCGCGCAGCGCCGAACTGGCGGAGCACGTCACCCGGATTGTCATCCAGGGACGGGGCGTGAAACTGGAGAGCGTCCAGGTGCTGGAGACCGGCGGCGACCACAGCCTCATGACCATCAAGGCCAGAGTTGAGTAGCGCGCGGCTGGCACCGATCGGCGGCTGGGTGCTGGGCCTGGGCCTGTGCGCATGGCTGGTGCTGGGCCACACGCCGGTCGTCAGCGATCTGACCATGTTCATGCCCCGGGGCGGCACGGCCGGCGAGCGGCTGCTGGTGGAGGAGTTGGGCAAGAGCCCGGCTTCGCGCCAGATCCTGATGGCGATCGGGGGAGATTCCGCCGAGGCCCGCGCCCAGGCGAGCAGGGAGTTGGCCCGCCGGCTGCAGGCATCGGGACGGTTCGTGTGGGTGGAAAACGGCGGCCGCCGGTCCCGCCGTGCCGATTTCGAGCGCCTGTTCAAGTACCGCTACCTGCTCAGCCCCGCGGCGGGGCCCGAAACCTTCTCCGCCGCCGGCCTGGAGCGTGCCCTGCGGCGCCGGCTGACCCGGCTCGGTTCTCCCCTGGCGCCCTTGGAAAAGCGGCTCCTGCCCGCCGATCCGACCGGCGCGTTCTCCTCCCTCCTGCTCTCCCGGGGCAGCTTCCGCCAGCCGGAGAGACACCTCGGCGTCTGGTTTTCCTCCGGCCACGCCCATGCGCTGCTGTTGGGCGAGACCCGCTCCGCCGGCCTGGACCTGGACGCCCAGCAGGAGACGTTGCAAGCCGTCGAGGGGGCTTTCCGAAACATCCGGGGAACGCGGGAGTTGCGGCTCATCACCGGCGGGCCGGGCATGTACGCCGTCCGCTCCCGGGAAACGATCCGCTCGGAAGTGAGAATCTTCGGGACGCTGGCCGCCGGGGCGGTGGTGCTGATCCTGCTGGCTTTCTACCGCTCCGTGCCCTTGCTGCTGCTGAGCTCAGTGCCCCTGCTCTCCGCCGTGTTCACGGGCGCGGCGGCGGTGAGCCTGCTTTTCGGGGGCATCCACGGCATCACGCTCACCTTCGGCATCACCCTGCTGGGCGTGGTGATTGACTATCCCCTGCACGTGTTCAGCCAGCTGGCGCCAGGCCAGAACTATGGCGGCGCGTTTCAGCGCATCCGGCCCACCCTGCGCCTGAGCGCGGTCACCACCTGCATCGGCTATCTGGCCCTGACAGCGACCTCGTTCACCGGGCTGATGCAAATCGGGGTGTTCGCCGTGGCGGGCATCCTCGCCGCGCTGCTGGCCACCCACTGGATCATCCCCGCCTTTCTACCGGCCTCCTGGGCCGGCCGCTACGATGCGGGGGCCGCCGGCTGGCTCAATCCGCACCTGCTCTCCGGCAGGCCCGCCGCGCTGGCGGTCACGGTGGCCGGGCTGGCCGGGCTGCTGGCCGCGCTGCTCGCCTCGGGCTCCCCCTGGGAGGACGACCTGGCCGCCTTAAGCCCCATCCCGGAGCGGGTCATCGCCCAGGACCGGGTGATGCGCGCGGAGATCGGCGCGCCGGAGGTCAACCACCTGGCCCTGATCAGCGCGCCGGACGTCGAGACCGCCTTGCAACAAAGCGAGGCGCTGGCCCTGGAACTCCAGGGACTTTTGCGGCAGGGCGCCATCGGCGGGTTCGACATGGCCGCGCTCCACCTGCCCAGCGCGCGCACCCAAATCCGCCGCCGGGAGCAACTGCCCGCGCCGGAGGCGTTGAGGAAAAACCTGGCCCGCGCACGGTCGCAACTGCCCTTCGCCAAGGACGTGTTCCTGCCCTTCCTGCGGGACGTGGAGGCGGCCCGGCACCTGGAGCCCCTGCGCCTGGCCGATCTGGAGGGCACCGCGCCGGGAGCGCGCATCTCTTCCATGCTGGTCCGGCGCGACGACGGGGGCTTTAGCGCCCTGGTGCCCCTGTCCGGCGTGCGCGACCCACAGGCCCTGCCGGGCTGGTTCCAGGCCCGCGGCCTGGAGGGCCTGCACTACGTCAACGTGAAATCCCAGGCCTACGGGCTCGTCTCCCGCTTCCGGGGCGAGGCCGCGACACTGGTGCTGTGGGGCGTGCTGGCGATGGCTTGTGTGCTCTGGCTGGGCCTGAGGTCGCTGCGGGCGGTCGCGGCCGTGCTGTATCCAGTGGCCCTGGCGATCGTGATCGAGCTTGCGCTGCTGTTGGGCCTGGGCAGCCGCCTGTCCCTGTTTCACCTGGTGTCCCTGCTGCTGGTGTTGGGAATCGGAATTGACTACAGCCTGTTTTTCAGCCGGCGGGGCCTCACCCTGGCGGCCCGCAAACGCACTTTACATGCCTTGTTGGCCTGCTGTATCTCTACCGTTGTGATGTTCGGCCTGCTCGCCTTGTCTTCCATTCCGGTGCTGAAAGCCATTGGCGGCACCGCGGCCCTGGGGGTGGGCATCAGTTTCCTGATGGCGATGGTCTTTGCCCCGCGGGCGGAGGCCGCCGCTGCCGCTGAATAGCACAGGGAACCGCACCGGCCCGAAACCCGGGCCGCCCGTGACCGGCGAAGCCATGCCAATCAGACCTGCTTTGTTATCCGCCTATACCGTCCTCAGTGGCGCGGGCGCGGGCGCTCAAGCCTCTTACGCCGCCTTGAGCGAAGGCCGGGGCGGGCTGCAGCCCTGCGATTTCGAGGGCGCCGGGCGGGACACCTGGATCGGCAGGGTCGCAGGCATCGAGCAACGCCCGCTGGCAGGCGAATGGGAGCGCTTCGACTGCCGCAACAACCGCCTGGCCCGCATCGGGCTGGAGCAGGACGAATTCGCCCAGGCCGTCGAGGCCGCCCGAAAAAGGTACGGCGCGGGGCGGATCGGCGTGTTTCTGGGCACCAGCACCTCGGGCATTCAACGCACCGAGGAGGCCTACCATGCCCGCCACCCCGAAACCGGCGCGTTGCCCGCGGACTTCGACTTCGAAGCCACCCACGGCACCTTTTCCCTGGTGGCGTTCACCCGGCAATTTCTGGGGCTGGAGGGCCCCGCGGCCTCCACCTCCACCGCCTGCTCCTCGGGCGCCAAGGTATTCGCCACGGCCCATCGCTACATGGAAGCCGGGCTGTGCGACGCGGCGGTGGTGGGCGGCGCGGACAGCCTGTGCCTGACCACGCTGTACGGCTTTACCTCCCTGGGGCTGATTTCGCGGGATCCCTGCAAGCCCTGGGACGCGGAGCGCGACGGCATCAACATCGGGGAGGCCGCCGGCTTCGCGCTGCTGGAATGGCCGCAATCAGGGCAGCACGGGCTGGCCCTGCTGGGTTACGGGGAATCCAACGACGCTTACCACATGACGGCCCCGCACCCGGAAGGCGCCGGGGCGAGGCTGTGCATGGAAAGAGCGCTGCAAAGCGCGGGGCGAAAAGCCGGCGAGGTGGGCTACATCAATCTGCACGGCACTGCCACCCCGGCCAACGACGCTTCGGAGGACAAGGCGGTGGTGCAGCTTTTCGGCGAAGAGACGCCGTGCAGCTCCACCAAGGGCTGGACCGGCCACACCCTGGGCGCGGCCGGGGCGGTGGAGGCGGTCTTTGCCGGGCTGGCCATCGAGCACGGCTTCGTGCCGGGATGCCTCAACACCGGGCAGGTGGACCCCGCCCTATGCGCGAATATCCAGCTGCAAGCCAGGGAACAGCCGGTGGAACTGGCGCTGAGCAACTCCTTCGGGTTCGGCGGAAACAACTGCAGCCTGCTGCTGGGAAGGGTTTGAGCCTTGCACGTTTATCTCAACACACTCGGCCTATGGGCCCCGGGGCTGGCGGGCTGGCGGGACAGCCTGCCCGTCCTGACCGGCGCCGGCGCCGGCGGAGCGTGCGAGGCGCCGCCGCTCAACCCGACCATCCTGCCGCCCAACGAGCGGCGCCGCAGCACCCGCACCATCAAGCTGGCCCTGCAGGTGGCCCAGGAGGCGATGGAGCAATCCAACCTGCCCGCGGAGCAGGTGTGCACCGTGTTCGCCTCTTCGGACGGCGATCTGGAGCTGGCCGACCGGATCATCCGCGCCCTGTGCCTGCCGGATCACCCGGTGTCTCCGACCGATTTCCACAACTCGGTCAACAACGCGGCGGCGGGATACTGGGCCATTGCAACCGCCTCCCACATGCCCTCCACGATGGTCTCGGCGGAGCGCTGCACGTTCAGCGCAGGCCTGCTGGAAGCGGCGGTGCTGGCCAACTCGGAGCATGCGCCCGTGCTGCTGGTCGCCTACGATTCCCCCACCCCCGACCCCATTTCCACCGTGCATTGCGTGGACGTTCCGTTCGCGGCCGCCATGCTGCTGTCCCCCCAACCCGGCGCTGAAAGCCGCTGGCGGCTGGGGCTGTCTCTGGTGCCCGGGGAAGCCCGGCAGGTCGGCGGCGAAAACTTCGAGAAGCTGCTCGCGGGCAATCCCATCGCCGCCTGCCTCCCGCTGCTGCAGACCATCGCCCATGGTGGGGAGGGCGTCCTGATGTTGCCCTATCTTTCCGGCAGCCAACTGGCGGTGGAGGTTGCGCCCTGCTGACCGGAAAGCCCCGCTTCCGGCGCGGCAGGAGGCGCCGGCGGGGTCAATTGACTATGGGCGTCTTAAAATCGTAACATTCCGGGTAATGGGCAGTCCGCCGCGATTTGCCGTCGCGCCGGC
>CBDUSX010000107.1:0-8525 GCA_965369935.1 uncultured bacterium | reverse complement strand
TGACCTTGCCATTCCCCCGGCCCCTATCGAATTTGTACGGCTGATTCTGGCGGGATCTGTCACCATGCCGGAACAGGCCGAGGCTCAGCTGCGGCAGTTCCGCGAGATGTTAGACAATTTGGTCGAGGTGCGGAAGGGAGAAAACTAACCGAAGCCCGCCTTCCGCGGCTCTCTGGGAGCTTGGTTTCGGCTTGCAAGGAAACTTCCTGAATCAGGCGCGGTATCCCGCAATTCAAGCTTTAACCGTACATTTACCAGGTAAGTAGCCTACGGAAAACCGTAGGCGCGCCCTCTTGTTCCTACCAGCCCAGCGCGTAGCCGGCCCGGCGGAAATCGGCTTCGCTTTACCCACCGTGATTGCCTCCCCGGAAGGGCCTCAATTTTTGGCCTTGGAGAAATGGGTTTCGATGGAAGATTTCAGGCGTTTCAGGTTCACCTTGCGTGCCGCGGCCACGGGGCTGAGCGCCTCAAACGCCGCGGCGGGATCGCTCTGCAACCTAAGGGCGCGGTATCGGTTCTCGAACAGGGACAACCCCATTGCCCGGGCGACCAACTCGGCGTAGTGGATCACGTCCACGCTCTCCTCCCCCGCGAGTCCGCACCATTCGCGGTAACAGGAATGATACACGGTGGCGATGGCGTCCATGCCCCGCCCCTTCGCGTCCCGTGCCCTTCCCCGCACCAGAGACTTGAAGCGCGCCTCACCCATGGAGGCCAGCAGCGCAGGGGCGCAATGGCGTCCCCACTCCTCCTCTCCTCGAATCTCGTTTACTTCCAACCCAGGAATGGCATCCAAGAGGGCTTTGGTCGCTTCCGCATCCTTTCGCTGTTGTTCGGCCTGGGAATGGGTGTGCAGCGCCACGCGCATTTCCACGGTGTGCTTCAAGTTCAGCCGGGGCAGGTTTGCGGCCAGAAACTCCGTGACGTGGATATATGGAGTGCCGAAATCCGTATAAGCAGGGCCCTCACTGTCCAGGCGGAAATGGCAGGAGGGGCAGTACACCAGCACCGCCTTCGGCCGGGAAGCCGCGAGGTTGCCCAGAGTATGGCCCATCAGCTTCTGCGAGGTGCCCTGATCCCCATTCATATTGTGAATGATGCCGCAACAGTTGGCCGGCCCACCCAACGCGGCGAAATCAACCCCGGCCGCCTCCAGGATCGCCACGATGGTTTCCGCCAGGTTTACCGTGCGAAGCACGTTGCATCCCAGCCACAGTACGTACTCGTGGGACTCCGGGTTTTTCCCCACAGCCGAGCTCCAAACCCGCTCATCGTTTTCCCGCAGAGCATCGGCCAGGGGCTCGATTTCCCCGAAGTACTTGCCGTAATCGAATCTGGACATGGGCGGCTCCAATCCCAATACCCGGGAGGAATTTCCCCGGGCCGTTTGCCGTGCGTGGCTTGCGCCCGGCGGCCCCACGGAGTTTTTTCATCCGGCATTTCCCGGATGGAGTCGTCACTACGGCCCAAACGACTCCTCGAACCTCCGATACCACGATTCTGGAAGTGGAATCCAGATCACACCGGTCTTTCACCCCTAATTTTTGCGCCGAGATGGGATTTGAGCCCGTTGTTCAGGATCTGAAGACGTAGCAATACGGCCTGGAGTCAATCTCCCTCTCGATCTCGAATCCGGTCTTTGATTTCACTCAAACTGCCAAGGGTCATTTATCCCGGCCTTCCATCGGAGCGCGGCCGCAGCAGGATTTGGCCCACACCCAGAAACCAGATGCCGAATACAATCACCCACAGCCCGCCCGACCAGAATCCCTGGCTGGCCAGCTCCGGCCGCCAATAACCCACGATGTCGGGAATGATTCTGCTTAGGGGCACGAGCTGGAATCCGTAGAACAGCCCGTGAATGGTGCGGTTGGTGATCAGCCCCCGCCCGGAATGGCCCAGGGAAACCCGCGTGCTGATGCCCAGCAACAGGGAGCCGAACCCGCCGATCGTGAACGCGTGCAGGGCGGCGTTGCGAAAGGGCGCGTGCTGCGCATCACTCAGCAGCACAAACAGGCTCTCCCCCGCTGAGAGGGCGAAGGAGAGCAGGAACCAACCTATGGCCATGTACAGGATGGTCAGCAGGGGCGGCCCGCGCACCAGCCAGAACCGCCACACGATCATCTCCCGCAGCAAAAGCGCGAACAGCGCTCCGTCGGCCACCCAGAAATATCCGGCGAAATCGAAATATCCCATGGCGCCGCGCAGCAGGAGGGCCCCGGCGAAAAGCGGCACCGCGTGGCGCGACCGCCGCAGCTCCTGGCCCGGCATGGCCATGCTCGTGAAAAAGGGGATCATGCGGTAGATCACCGTGAAGATCACCAGGAGCAAAAAGCCATAAAGGCCGATCCACCTGGAAGCGGAATAGCCGGCGCTTTCACCTGTGGCGAACGACCATGCGGCTGCGGCCATCCCGCCAATGCCCAGAATCAGCCCGGCGCAGATCACCGCCGGTTGGCTGCGATTCGGGCTGCCGGACAGAAGCAGGATGCGCACCAGCCCGCCTGTTGCAATCACAAACCCGATGATCATCAGCGCGCACCCGGCCACGCTGAGGCCCGCATGCCAGAACAGGCCGATCCAAAAGGCATGGGCTCCTGTGCTGAGGCACAGCCACGCGCTGACGTACGTCCGTTTGGGGACGGCGTCTCCGTTCAGCCAGCGGGGAAAGGTGGTCAGCAGAAATCCGAAGAAATAAAACCCGGCCAGCCCATAGACCATCATGAAGGCATGGGCCCAGGGAAAAGGCAGCGTCCAGGTGATCGGGCGAAGCAGCTCTGAATACAGGGAAGCCTGCTGCAGCGTCCACACCGCCACAGCAATCACCGCATACAGGCTGCCCATCCAGAAAAACAAACGATGGGGCGCGGATGAAAAGATGGCCCAAATCTTTGAAACATGCTCCATCACAAGGCCGGAGAAAATCGAAGGAACTCAACCTGAGTTTTTCTATTTCACAATTCGGCAATATGCAACCGTTCAAGGGCGAGAGCATTCGAGGGCAGTATTTGGCCGACCTGCGAAAAGCCGGGCTGCCGGAATGAGGCGCGCCCCCGCCCCCCACTTGTCACACACCCCGTCACACAAACCCGTGCGCAAGGGTGGGGCGCAGGGCGTGGGGTGGGTGTGGCCGTCAGAAAATCGGTTTGGGATCGGTATCTGCGAGATCGTGGGGCGTAAGGAAAATACTGCCAGTGCCATTCAACAGCCAGTTCGGGTTGACGTGGTACACATCGAACAGGCCGTAAATTAACTCGATGTTGGGCTTGCTGCCCTGTGGCCCGATGAAGTTGTGGTAGGTCTGTGGCGTCATGCCAATGCGCTGGGAAAACTGGCTTTTGTTCAAGGACAAGTATCTCCGCACGTATTCTATCCGTTCAATGATTTCGGGAAATTTTTGCGCCTTCGTGACAATAAATACATAATTCTATTTTTAGGGTAATGCAAGTTTTCCTTCAAAAATAGGTCGCAAAATACTCACGTAATCCGCCGCAAGATCACATTAGTAGAAAGTGGGGGCGCGAGGCATCATTTTCATGGAAGTGTCGCCTGATGGGGGACGATGAAGAAGCAACTGTTGCTACCATTGGGGTCTGCTGCAAGGTTTGTGTTTCACGGCAAATCTTTCGGATTCCGCTGATGTTCAACGTGGTGGAGTTTAAGAAGGTCGTCGGTTCATTAGGCGGCGACACCCCGCCCCGCCTCGCAATAAAGCGGTTACCGCGCAACGGCAGCGGAGGCCCGCTCTCTGCTGATCGTGATCAGTTGAGGGCGATGGAGCGCAGCAGGTCGATCTGGTCCAGCGCCCTGCCCGTGCCCATCACCACACAGGAGAGGGGGTCTTCCGCCTGGATAATCGGCAGTCCCGTACGCTCCCGCAGCAGCATGTCCAGCCCGTTCAGCAGAGAGCCGCCACCGGCAAGCACGATGCCCTTGTCCACGATGTCCGCGGCCAGTTCCGGGGGCGTGCGCTCCAGGGCGTTTTTCACGGTCTGCACAATTCCGTCGTACACCTCTGAAAGGGCCGAGCGGATTTCCGCATCGGTGAGGGTGAGGGTTTTGGGAATGCCTGTCACCAGGTCTCGCCCTTTCACCTCATGGATGCGCGGGGCGCCGTTGGCGAAAGCGG
This sequence comes from uncultured bacterium, assembly GCA_965369935.1. Taxonomy (GTDB): domain Bacteria; phylum SAR324; class SAR324; order SAR324; family JACQKK01; genus JAPUIH01. The sequence continues at coordinate 4,396 of CBDUSX010000107.1, read as the reverse complement.
AGCCGATTTGAATCTTGATCTCCTCCGAGGTGCGCTCCCCGATCAGCATATTGTACTGCCGTTTGATGTATTGGGCGATGGCCTCGTCCATGCGGTCGCCGCCGATGCGGGCCGAATCGCTGTAAACGATGCCCGCCAGCGAAATCACCGCGACCTCCGTGGTCCCCCCGCCGATATCCACGATCATGTTGCCGCTGGGTTCGGTGATGGGCAGCCCCGCGCCGATGGCGGCGGCCATGGGCTCGGTGATCAGGTAGACTTCCTTGGCGCCGGCGGATTCGGCCGATTCGCGCACCGCCCGCTTTTCCACCTGCGTGATGCCCGAAGATACGCCTATGATGATGCGCGGCTTGAATTTGATGAAGGACATCTGCTTTTGCACCTGGCGGATGAAAAAGCGCAGCATTTCCTCCGCAATCTCGAAGTCGGCGATCACTCCGTCCTTTATGGGCCGAATGGCGAAGATCGAGCCGGGGGTGCGCCCAAGCATGTCTTTGGCTTCCGAGCCCACCGCAAGTACCTTGTAGCCGCCCTTGTTGTCGCGCTTTACGGCGACCACGGAGGGTTCCCGGATGACGATGCCCTCGCCGCGCACGAATACCAGCGTGTTGGCCGTGCCCAGGTCGATCGCCATATCGCTGGAAAAAATATCTCTGGCCCGTTTAAAGGGATTCATTTTAGTCCTTTGCTGTTCCACGGAGGGTAGGGGCGTCCCGCGGAGTGGTTGACTCGCCTTACGCCGGAGATGTGGTTTTCCTTCTCTTTCTCCGCGTCTCTGGTTCTTTCCCCGTCCGCTGCCAATTTCCCTGTCGATGGGCTGGTGGAGATCGACGCGGTGGCCCGGCGGAGGGCAGGGTTAACCCAAGCGATTGGGGATCGTCAGCCGGCCTTGTTGTGCAGGGCCCAGATAATCATCAGGACGATGCCCATGATGAGATTCGAACCTTCGATACCGCGACGCCCAATCAAGTCAACGGCGCAAAAAGACTTCCTGGCACCCTTAGCGCTTATCGCTGCCATTCTGGTGATATCGGCTTTGGCGTTCCGGTTTGGATGACAATACCATCCCGATCCACATTACCGGCCGGCCCCCACTGGATCTCCGACACCGGCGCGGCCGTTACTTCTTCTTCCAAAGATCACCGAAAATATTCAGGTTCAGCGGCGACTTGGAGGCCGCGCGCTTGTTTTCCTCCTGAATTCGGATATAAACCTCCTCCCGGTGAATCGTGAACTTCTTAGGGGCCTCGATCCCAAGGCGCACCTGCTTGCCCTTGATCTCGATGACGTGAATCATTATCTCATCACCAATCGTGATCCTCTCGCCCAGCTTCCGTGTCAGAACGAGCATTAACGCCCTCCCGGCTACTCAACTACGTGAACCTTCGCTCATGCTGTAGTGTGCCTCATCCGTTCCTGATGCGCATTAACCGGACCAGCATTCCCGTGCTATGTGCTAATCCTGGCCGAATCCCTCCTTGACACCCACACATGGCCAGAGCTGGATTTCCTGCACTAGGACCTGCTGGCCTGCGGCGGCGTCACCTTCCGCTATTCGAATATTGTGCGCGCCGCGCACTGGACCAACTGTCGCCGGAAGATAGGATTAAGGTGCTTGCAGAACTTGGGCTGAAATAAAACTAGGGCCATAAAATTACCGCTGAAAGTGTACGGCTGAAATATATAATCAGGGGAATCTGAAGGGATTGGTGTATGGCGCAAATAACAATAGCCAGGGACATCAAGAAACAGCAGGCTGATGAATTCCACGCCCCATTGCGTGAAGGTGACACCATTGATCGCACTGTGGGGTGTCGGCACACCAATCCGGATCATTGCGGAAAGAATTCAATGGAAAACATCTGATCAACGCTGGATTAGAGCGGGCTAGGGCGAATGGGAAGAAGTTGCGTGGGCCGTGAGCGGACGAAGTGATTGAACAGGCCATCCGGGATGCCATCAGCCGGGGGGACAAGGGGATGCGTAAGTACCGCCTGTAAGGCAGGTCACACGCTCCCCGTTATGGAGGCTACATCCCTGCCCGCGATTTCATACATGGCTTGGGCAGACAGCAAGAAGGAAAGGGTAGACTCAGCTCCCTGGTTACGATTGACACCGTGAGCGTTAAGGCCGTCGAAGCACCCGCCCGTTTTTAGGTCGCAGACCGTTTCTTCAATATCATTCATGCCTAGGAACCAGGAAAAACAACGCTCCGCTTCAAGCCGCCATTCTTCCTTACCGCTCAGCCAGTAGGCCGCAGTGCAGGCCCAAACCAAACCCATGGCTTCCACAGGCTGTTGGTCGAATTGGGCTTTTTTTCCGCCCCGCTCCAGCCATCCTTTGTTGCCGATGATCGAAAGGTGCCCTTCAGAAGCTGTCTGATGGCCCAGCAGCCAAGTGAGCACGGCGATTCCCTTTTCGTACATCGGCTGATTGTTCAGCAGAGAACCTGCAACCATCAGCGCGTGGGAAAGCTTTGCATTGGAATAGTTGACCGTGTCCTCCAACCAGATCCAGTCGTTTGAAGCATTGGCCTCGAATTGCCGCAGCAAATCACTTGAAAGTGCCTCCAGCACACGACGGGCAGACTCATGATCCGGATTGTGGCGGAGGAAGTGATATGTGCCGAGGATGCTGAACGCCCGAGCACGTGGTGACGTCATTTTCTCCGTGGCGGGGAGTGCCCGTTCCATCAGTTCAAGTGCCATCGACGATATCAGATTATTTGCGGCGTAACGCGCGGTGAAGCCGAGGCTCCACAGGGCCCGGCCATGGCAGTCTTCACTTCCTTTTTCATTCAGCCATCTGCGGTCGTAAGACATAAAATTGCGGAAAAATCCGGTTGACGAATCAAACGCATCCAGGACAAACGCAAGATATTTCTTGATCAGGGGAATGACGGATTCATCTTTTCTCAAGCGGTAGTAATCACAGGCCACGATCAGCGCACGGGCGTTGTCATCGGTACAGTACCCTTCGCTCCTGTTGGGAATGTCATAGGTGGCATGCTGAAGTATTCCAGTATCGTCTGTGAGCACCTTCAGATGCCCCAAATTGATTTCCGGGACCGCGTCGAGCAACTTCTGCGCAGGGGGGCGCTTTTCAACGATTTCGAAGATTCCTTTCCTCGGAACCTTTCTTGTTGCAATAAACTCATCCACAAGACCCAGGTAGTCGCGGGCGACTTGCTTCCAAATCATAGAGCGGCTGAACTGGTAGGCTGCTGTTCGCATGGCCTCCCGCTCCGAGTCGTTTGAAAGGAGCCGGCTAATCGCCTTGCTTAGGTCTTCTGAATTTTCAAATGGAACGAGGCAGCCGCGTCCGTCGCCGAGCAGTTCCTCGGCATACCAGTAAGGAGTAGAAACAACTGTATTCCCAGCGCCGAAGGAATAGGCAAGCGTCCCAGAGGTTATCTGTTCAGGCTGGGTGTAGGGAGACACGTATATATCTGATGCCAGCAGGTACTCAACAAGATCCTGCAGATCAACAAATTGGTTGTGAAACAAGACGTAACCATCCATCCTCAATTCTTTGGATATGTACTGGAGCTTGAGCCGATAGTCTTCGCCCTGTTCCCGCCTGATATCCGGGTGTGTTTCACCGAGGACCACGTAAATTGCATCGGGATGCTCTGAGACAATATCCGGCATCGCCCGGATCATCTCTTCCACACCCTTTTTCGGGCTCAGTAGCCCGAAGGTGAGCACCACCTTGCGGCCTTCAAATCCAAGCTTCACCTTCATTTTATCAGGGGATTGCAGCGGTAGGTCGGGAATTCCGTGGGGAATGAACTTCACTATTTCGGGAGGCACGCCATACACGTCTTGCAAGATAAGTTCAGCTTTGCGGCTCATGACGGTGAGGTATTGCGAACAGTCAGCCAATTCCAGCAGGATTCGCTTCTGGATTTCGCTAGGCCTGCGCAAAACTGTATGAAGGGTGGTAATCAGGGGAGACCTGAGGTTTTTGACAAGGTGTAAGATGTAGGCGCCGGCCTCACCACCGAAAATCCCATATTCGTGCTGAAGAATTACGGCATCGTGGTGCGTCGTGTTTAAGAATTCCGCAGCGCGCAAATATTCCGCCTGGACATTTGTCGAAACCGAAAATTTCACACGTTCCGGATACGGATATCCTTCCTGAATATCGGTCATAGCGACCGCAATAACTTCGTCAATTTGCGCTTGATCTTCCCGGGCAAGCGCCTCCGCCAAATCTGTCGTGAAGGTGGCGATGCCGCACCGCCGTGGAAGGTAGTTTCCGATCAGTGCAAGTTTGTAGGTGGTCGGGGTTCCGGTAATATTGATGATTTGGGCCTCCTCGTTACCCAGGGAGTCGAATTAGATTGGTTCACCAAAATAACCGTTGTTCCACTAGACCGCTGACTCTCCATCGG
>CBDUSX010000106.1:0-8688 GCA_965369935.1 uncultured bacterium | reverse complement strand
CACGGGGAGCGAATGCTCGCCCGGATGATGGAGCTCAATCCCCTGCCTTCGGGAAGGCCCCGCCCCCCTGAGCGGCTGTGCGCCGGCCAGACGCTGCTGTGCCGGGCCCTGGGGCTGCGGGTGCCGGAGTGGGACCAGGGCGCCTTCAGCGCGGAGCGGCTGCAACTGCTGGACGTGGGCTACCGGCCGGGGCGGGCCATCCGCACCGCCCGGCTGGGCATTCCGCCCGGCCGCGACGGCCACCTGCCGTACAGATATATTGACGAGGGCCACGCCGCTTCCAGCACCCGCAATCCCCTGCGGCGCGGCAAGGCCCTGCCCCCGGGCGTGGAGATGCTGGCCCCGCGGCCATCCGCAACCGGGCGGCAAAAAGGGCGGCAAAAAGGGGGAAACAGGGGCGGATCGGGGGCACGGAAATAATCGGCATCTTCCACGCTCGGTGCGTTGCATTCCGGAAACGGGAGTGCTAAGGCAGAGGGGACCTAATCCACCAATTTGATTTTTATCGTTAAGATTCTGATTTTGCGGGAAGGATGAGATCATGAATATTTTGCGTTGGCTTGTTGCCTTAACGGCTCTGGCAGTGATCGGCTTTACGGGCGGACCTGTTTTCGCCCAGAGTGCGGAAATTGACGAAACCAGCAGCAGGCTGGCGAACGATCCGGGAAACCAGGAACTTCGCGTGCGCCTGGTGAACCTGTATTACAAGCAGGCCCTCGAGGATCTGCAAAACAACCTGGATGCCGATGCGGTAGGCACCTTGAACAAAGGGCTGGAGACGGCGAGCGGCGGAACCAATCCGGTTTCCGATTCTCATGAGTCCGTCGCCGAGACGCGCTATGCCCTGGGCTACGCCCTGGCGCGGCAAGGCAAATACTTCGACGCCGTGCTCGTGATAGACGACCTGGTGGCAGCGCAGCAGGAAAATTTCACCGCCCGCTACCTGCTGGGCGTTACCCTGATCCGCAGCAACACCAATGAGAACATTCAGCGCGGCATGGAAGTGCTCAAGCAGATAGCCGCCGAAAGTCCCGGAACGAACGAGACCGCCTCCCGCACCGCTTCGGCGCGGCTGACCTACAACATTTCCACCACGGAGTACGCCGGCGGCAACGCAAAGGGCGCGGCGGACATGATGAGCGACCTCTTCGCCAAGCACGGCGACACGCCGGGCGCCAATGATGCGGAGAATCAGCATCTCAAATTCGCCTCGGGCGTCTACCTGGCCGCCACGGGCGATTCGAGCGGGGCGCAGTTCCAGCTGGACGGGTTGGCCCAGGAGGCCAGCGGCTACGCCCTGAACAACGGCACCACGCTCGATCAGGTGCGCAGCAACGTGCATTATCAGGCCGCCCTGGACGCGCTTTCCTCGGGCGGGTCTTCCGGCGGGGCCACCGCTCTGGACGCGATCCGGCAGGTCGAGGACATTGACGGTTCCAGCGTGACCACCATGCACGTCAAGGCGTTGGCTTACAGCCTGACCGGCGACTCGGAAGCCATGAACAATGAGATGGATGCCATCAAGAGCGCCGACCAATCGTATTACGACAATATCAAGCAGTAGGGATTTCAATCCCGTTCCCGCATCCGCCGGCCGGAGGCAGTTTCCTGCTTCCGGCCGGTTTTTCCGTTTCGTCCCGGCCACGGCCCGGTATTCCGCCCGGCGCAACCCGGCCTTCATTCGAACCCGGCCAATCTCCCCGCCTTCCGCTCCCGTTGCCGCGTTCCGTACCATCCCGGAAGGATTGCTTTTTCTTCCCCGGCGACGCTACCCTGCGGGTCAAGCGGTTTTTCTTTTTTGTCTAGTGGAAGCTGGAAACCCGGGACAGGCGGGAGCGTTTCACCCCGCCGGCCGCACGCTTCCTTTTACGGGCAACTCATAAGGAATATCCCACATGGCATCGTTGGAAGAACAGTTCGAACAGGCCCTGATGGAAGTCCAGTTCGACGATTCGGGCAAACACCTGCTGGAAGCCGAGGCGGTCACCGACTGCGTGGTCAGCGGGGAAAGCGTGACCATCACCCTGGACCTGCCCGCGGACGAAAATCTGCGCAAGTCCATTTCCGAGCAGTTGGAAAGCCGGCTCAAGCAGATCGAGGGCATCTCCTCGGTGAGTATCCGCATGTCCGACCAGCCGGGCAACGGCGGACAGGCCACCCAGGGTCCCGGCGGCCAACCCCAGCCCGGCGGCCCTCCTCCCGGGGTGCCGCACCCCCCCCAGCGCCCGCAACGCCAGACCTACCTGGACAACTACGACGCCATCGTGGCGGTCTCCAGCGGCAAGGGCGGCGTGGGCAAATCCACCGTGGCGGTCAATCTGGCCATCACCCTGGTCAACATGGGAAATCAGGTGTCCTTGTTCGACTCGGACATTTACGGCCCCAGCGTCCCCATCATGATGGGCCTGCGCTCTTCCAAACCGCAGATGGAGGGGGACGCGATCCTGCCTCTGGAAAAGTACGGGGTGCACCTGATCTCCATCGGCAATCTTGTGGAGGAGGCCGCGGCCACCATCTGGCGGGGCCCCATCGTGCATCAGGTGATAGACCAGATGCTGCGCGACACCAAGTGGCCCGGCGGCGACTTCATGGTGATAGACCTGCCCCCCGGCACCGGCGACGCACAGCTCACCCTGACCCAGGTGCTGGAGATCACCGGCGCGGTGATCGTCTCCACGCCCCAGGACGTGGCCCTGCTGGACGCGCTGAAAGGGGTGGCCATGTTCCACAAGGTGGACGTGCCCATCCTGGGGCTGGTGGAAAACATGAGCGGCTTCGTCTGCCCGCACTGCCAGGAGGAAACGCCCATCTTCGACAAGGGCAACGCCCAGCGGGCCAGCGGCCAGCACAACGTACCGTTCCTGGGGCGCATCCCCATCGAACTGGCCATCCGGGAAGGCGGGGACAACGGCGCGCCGGTGGCCGCCGGCAAGGAGGAGACCGCTACCAGCAAGGCGTTCAAGGACATCGCCGAGGCGATGATAAACGAGATCAACAATCTGTGAGCCTTCGGCCCCAGGCGGGCGAGGCCCTGCATCTCCGCTCAGGACGCGGATCGATAGGCCCGGTTCCGTGGCGGTGAAGATTGGAAATGTAAAGTAGATATTGAAGTTCGTTCCGGAGCCAGCCTCAATACGGTCCGTCGGAGCGGCCGTGCAGGAACTGTTGCAGGACGGGATCGGGATTGGAGAACAGACTTTCCGGCGGGCCCTCGGCGATGATGTCTCCCTTGTACAGCATGCACACCTTGTCCCCAATGCGCATGGTGTTGACCAGATTGTGGGAGATCACCAGACAGGTGATCTGGAAGTTGTCCCGCATTTCCATAATCAACTCGCCGATGTTCGCGGTGGCGACCGGGTCCAGGCCGGATTCCGGCTCGTCGAAGAGCATGATCTTGGGCTGCAACATGATGGCCCGCGCCACGCCCACCCGTTTTTTCATCCCTCCGGAGAGGTCCGAAGGCATCTTGTCCTCGACGCCGGGCAGGGACAGCCGCTCCAGGATGTCCTTCACGCGGGTGCGGATTTCCTCCTCGGCCAGCTTGGTGTGCTCGCGCAGGGGAAAGGCCACATTCTCGTAAACGGACATGGAATCGAACAGGGCGGAGTACTGGAAGGACATGCCAATGGTCTTGCGCACCTCCTGGCGCTTGGCCTCGGAAATTTTCAGCACGTCCTCGCCGTCAATGAAGATGCGCCCTTCCTGGGGCCGGATGAACCCCACGATCAGCTTGAGCATGGTGGATTTTCCGTGCCCGGAGCCTCCCATCACCACGGTGACCTTGCCCTTGGGCGCCTTCAGGTCTATGCCGTTCAGGACCACCTTGCCCCCGTAGGCCATGGTGATTTGATCCAGGTGGATCATGGGCTTGCTGGTATCCCGCTTGGGTTTTACCGGGGGAATGGGATCCCAGACCGAGGTGTCGGGCGGGTTCTGCATGGCTTTTTGTCCTGCTGCGCTCAATGCGTTCAGGGAGTTGTGGCGCGGGCTGCCGCGCTAATTTTCGACCACGTGCTTGAGCAGCTTCATCAAGTCCGTTTCCGTGACGATTCCCACCAGCTCGTTGTGCTCGTCCACGATGGGCACGCTGCGGATTCTCCGGTTGAGAAACAGCGCCACCGCATCCTCAACCGGCGCTTCGGGAGAGAGCGTGGTCACCTCCGTCACCATAATGTGCTTCAGTTCCAGCATAACGTCCAGGGTGGCATGGTATTCCTCTTCCCGGGTCAGCCTTTTGCCGTGCAACACGTTCTTCAGGATGTCGGTCTCCGTGACCAGGCCCACCAGCCTTCCCTCCCGCTTGGAAACGATGGGCACGTGCCGCACCTTCTTCTCGCGCATGACCCGCATGGCGTCCAGCACGAGGTCGTTATCCTTTAAATATACCACGTCCAGGTTCATCAGTGCGCGCATGGTCAGGGGCCGGACTTCCGGATCGCCTTCCCGCCGCTCGTAAAACCAGTAGTTTCTCGCCATCGGCAAAACCTTCTCCTGGCAACCCCACCCTGGCAGGCCGCAAGGACGCCGAGCCGGGGCCGCCCGGATTCTCAATTCTCGATTCTCATTGCAAAATGCGCTCCGCGCACACCTGGGCCCCGCGGCGCCACGGCCTCGACACCACAGGCGCGGCATCACAGGCGGCAACACGCAACATCCGTCTCTCTTTCCTTTAACGTGCTTTTAACGGCGCTCGCCCTGCGGAAATATCGGCTCAGGGCGGCGAATAGGCTTCTTTTCGGGCCACGGATTGTTTTACGAGGCTCACCGCTTCCTGCACGTCATCGGTGAGGTGGAACAGCCCCATGTCTTCCTCGGAGATCATGCCCCCGCCCACCATTTGTTCGCGCATCCACGAAATCAGCCCTGACCAGTACTCGGTTCCCATCAACACCACGGGAAAGGGACGGATCTTCTGGGTCTGAATCAGGGTCAGGGTTTCGAACAACTCGTCCATGGTGCCGAACCCTCCGGGCAGCAGAAAGAAGGCGGACGCGTACTTGACCAGCATCACCTTGCGCACGAAGAAATATCGGAAGGAGAGGCCGAAGGTGATGAAGGAATTGACGGTCTGTTCCATGGGCAACTCGATGTTTAACCCGACGGAATTCCCCCCGCCCTCCTTGGCTCCCCGGTTGGCGGCTTCCATCAGGCCCGGCCCGCCTCCCGTGAGCACGGAAAAGCCCTCGCGCACCAGTTCCTCCGCCAGTCCCTTGGCCAACTCGTAGTACGGATGGCCCTCCTCGGTGCGGGCGGAGCCGTAGATGGTCACTGCCGGCAGGAACTGCGGCAGCACGTCGAAACCCTCCACGAACTCGCCGATGATCCTGAACAGCCGCCAGGCCTCCCTCTTTTCCAGTTCATTGATTTCGTAAGAATTCATCATATCGCGCAAATATCCATGGCAATGTCGTTGACGTTATTGATCGTCGTTTCCAGCGGCCCACCCTTCCGCCATCGCTCATCCTATCATTCCCCGCCCTGTAATTCCGGTCCTTCCGACAGCAATTTTGACCGATTCCGGGTCAGATTGTCCCCGCAAACCGCTCCCGCCCCTGCCTCGCGCAACCGGGCGGCGGCCCTCCGGCATGCCTACACTACGCCCTGCACCCACGTCCGGCACCCCTCGAAAGCGCACACCCCCGTTCCGGCACGGCCCGCGCGGGGATTGGCACGGGGAATGTAACGCAGGGGACGTGGCCAACCTTCAGGACGCACCCGTGCCGGGCGCCGCCGTACGGATCAGGAACGCGGCTTTCCCCTCCCGCCGAAACGGCAACACACAAAGGAGCATCCGATGGGCATTCAACTGAAACGAATTCTGGTGCCGATCGATTTTTCCGACCACAGCCGGCTCGCTCTGGAATTCGCGGGCAGTCTGGCGGAGCAGTTCGACGCGGAAATCGAGCTGGTGCATGTGGTGGAAAAATCGCCCTACGAGGTGTACCAGAAAAGCGGTTTCATGCACAGTGGCCCGGTCTACACCCATGTGGGCGAAGCCGCGCCGCGCTCCGACCCGCAGCTCATCATTCACGACGTACTGGAAGAAACGCGCAATCATCTGGTTGCGTTGGCCGGCAGCGGCGAAAATACCCGGGTCGAGGTGCTGCACGGCCACGTGGTGAGCGAACTGCTGACGGAAATCAACAAATACCGGCCCGACATGGTGGTCGTCTGCACCCATGGGGTGTCGGCCATCAGGCACATGATGATGGGCAGCGTCGCGGAAAAGCTGGTGCGTCTCTCGCCGGCGCCCGTGCTGTGCTTCCGCGGTCCGGAATAAGCGGGACGCCCCGGCCCCACGCTTATTTCCGCAACAGCGCCAGGCGCGCGGTGCTCCAGTCGGCTACCGAATCGTGCATCTGGAAGAACAGGAAGCCTTCCAGCACCTCCCCGGGCGCCAGCAGCGCGGCCCGCAGCAGCCCCTTGTCGCTGGGAGCAGGCCCGCCACCCGGTGCTTCTCCACCGCCCAGGGGCGCGCGCCCGTATAAACGGACGGAGGGGACGTTGAAATTCGGCATGCGGCGGGAACTTCCCTCCTTGGCGGAGGCCACCAGCACCACCACCACAAGAGCCGCCAGCAACACCGTCAGGCCCGTCCGGGCCCAGTCAATTTCCTTGAAGCGCCCGGGCAGGTCCTGGGCCGGAAAAGGGAAATAGACGATGTCCCGGTCGGCCCGCACCACGTAGCGGGTGGGCTCGAAGCGCGCCTCGCCGTCCCCCATGTTGCGCACGCGAAGATAAGCGGGCAGGAAGCCCTCCTCGAACAGCCGCTCCAGCATGTCGTCCCGCAGGGTGGAGGAATGGAAGCTCAGGTCGAAATTTTCCACCACGCCCTCGAACTCCCCGGAAAACAGCTGCTTCACGCTCGCCTCCAGGGGCCATTGGGATGGGGTCAGCACCACGGCGTCCACCACCAACCCACCGGAGATGATTCGTTGGGAGGGCAGGTTTTCCCAGTCCACGGCGTAGTGGCGCGTCTCCAGCGGTCCCCGCACAACCTGCTTCGTGCAGGCGGCGGCGAAGGCCGCCAGCGCCACCCATGCCACCACCCGCATCAGGCGGGAGGGTCGCGGAAATCCGTTCGGTGCGCGGCTTTCCATTGTCCTGTATTGAAACTTCGCCCCGGCATCTTCGCGGGGCGCCATCAGAATTGCCCCCCAATCAGAAGACCCCACAAAATGTTCAGATCCCCGAAATCCGAGCTGAAGTCCTCCTCGAACCCAATATACAGAAGGCTGATCGACAAGCCGATATAGAAACCGCTGGAGACGGGACCCACCCCAGCCCGCATATTGAACCTGAAGTCGACGAGGGTGCTGACCTTGGAGTCCTCCGACTCTCCGACCAGCACGTCCAGACTCCCGCTTCCATCTTTACCGCCAAATCGAAGGGAAGGCCCGGCAAGAAAATAAGCGCCGTCTACGCTGACCCGTTCCTCCAGTCCAATCACGGTCAGGTCCGCGGAAAGATAGCCTGATTCCACGACAAATCCCAGGCCCCACGCACTGCGCTCACCGAATCCGAAGGACAGACTGAGCCCGGTCATTATCCCGTCATCCACCAGTTCGCTGGGCTCCTCTTCCTCCGATGTGTCGTCTTCGTCGGAACCAATAAACATAAAGACGAATTCGGTACCGAACCATAAACTTATGCCTTCATCCTCCTCCTCCTCGGCTACGGGGTCACCTGCGGCAGGTTTGTGCTCCGGCTCATGCAAGGCGAAAAAACCGGCGCTGTCGCGCGGGGCGGCTTCTTCACCGCTCCGCAGCAGCAATCCGATGGCCGGGGAAAACAGGGGGTCTTTGTATTGGCGATGAAGACAACCGGAATCCGGAGCGGACGGAGTGGGGCCGCCATTCCGCGGCAACCACTCCTCACACGCCTGCGCCACCGGCCCGGCGGCGGTCAACGCAGCCAGCAAGGTAAGGATGCAAAGCAGGCGCGAGGCCCAAGCCCGTCCCCGCGAGTTTCCAGAACCGGTATTAGATGATCCCCCCAAGCACGCCTCCGCCGCAAAACCGACCACGATTTGGACGGCGCGAAGATGCGACGCCCCCTCCCGTAAATCAGCTTACGATGGATGTGCCGATAATCTCAATATTAATGCAGATAGGCCTTGAGCGCCTTGCCGGTGTGGCTCTTGCGGTGTTTGGTCAGTTCGGTGGAGGCCCGTTTCAAAATTGCCCCCCAAGCACAAGACCCAATAGAAAGTTGAAGTTCCCGAAATCCGAATCGACCTCGTCGGTAAGGTTAATATACAGTAAGCCGACCGACAAGCCGACATAGACACCGCTGGAAACGGGACCCGCTCCAAGCCGTATATTGCCCCTTAAAATGGTGAGGCTGCCGACATTTTTGTCATTCGAGTCCCCGGCCAGGAGATCCAGGCTGATGCTCCCCCCCTCTCCGCGGGGAAACCGAAAAGTGACCCCGGCAAGAACATAATCGCCGTCAATTTCAACTGTCTCAATCTCGTCAAACTGTTGCAGTTCCGCGGAAATACGACCCGATTCCAGCAGAAATCCCACGCCGGTCGAATGGCGTTTTCCGAAACCAAAGGACAGATTGAACCCGCGCATTTCGCCACTGTCCTTTGTTTCGTCGAAAATAGCCGAAAAGCCGATTTCCGCGCCGAACCATCCCGAACTTTCATCGTCCTCCTCCGCGCCGGCGGACTCCTCCTCG
>CBDUSX010000105.1:0-8789 GCA_965369935.1 uncultured bacterium | reverse complement strand
CGACAGACGCCGAAAACCCGGTTTGACCGCAGGGCGATGGAATATTATGCCTCCCTTTTGAGAAAACACTCGTATATTCAAAGTATTATGAATTCAGTCTATGGATTGACTGGACTTATTTTTCATAGCAATGTGGGGGCACCAATCTTTACGTGAAATAACTTGACTCGGGAATAAAATGGGAATATTTTCCCAAAATGGCTACGAAGATAGGCAATACAGTACAAGCCTGCGTGGCGCGTCTGCTGAAGCCGCTGGTGAGGGTGCTCCTGCGCTATGATCTGCCCTTCGATGTATTCGCGGATATCGCCAAGCGGATGTACGTGGAGGTGGCCATGGGGGAGTTCGCCATTCCCGGCAGGAAGCCCAGCATTTCCAGGTCGTCGGTGATCACCGGCCTATCGCGCAAGGAAATCCTGCGGGTCAGGAGGCTGCCGGATTTGTCCGATGAGAAGGTGCAGGACAGTTACAACCGCGCCACGCGCGTGGTCAGCGGCTGGGCGCGGGACGAGGCGTTTGCCGGGCCCGCCGGCCGGCCGGCGCCGCTGCCCTTCGAGGGCGGGGCGGGGAGCTTTACGCAACTGGTGAAGAAGTACAGCGGGGACGTGCCGGCGCGGGCGATTCTGGACGAGTTGCTGCGGGTGGGTTCCGTGGAACGGTTGGAAGACGGCCGGCTTCGGCTGCTCGCGCGGGCATACGTGCCCAGCGAGGGAGAGGAGGAGAAGATCGGCATTCTTGGCAGCGAAGTTGCGGACCTGATCCGCACCATAGATCACAATCTGCGGGCGCCCGGCGATAAATCGCTCCTGCAACTCAACGTGGCCTACGACAACCTGCCCCGCGAGACCCTGGAGGGGTTCCGCAAATCGGCTTCCAGGAACGGTTTGCGGCTGCTGCAGCGCTTTGACAAGGAGCTGACGGCCATGGACCGCGATACGAATCCGGAAGCGCGGGGCGGCGGCCGCATGCGCGCGGGCGTTTCGATTTTTTATTTCGAAGAGGAAATCCTGGAATCGGAAAGGGAGGGCGGTAAGTGATGCGGAGGCTGCACACGACATTCATTTTGCTTGCGAGCCTGTTCGTATTGGCTGCCTGTGGGGGCGGCGGTGCGGAGGACGACTCGCCTTCGGTGGCCGGTGGCGGCATCGGGGGCACCGGCACGGGCACGATCACCGGGTTCGGCAGCCTGATCCTCAACGGCGACCAGCACTACCAGGTCAATGAAAATACCCGGATCACGATGGACGACAGCGAGATCGGCGAATCCGAGTTGCAGGCGGAGGGCATGGGCATGGTGGCCAACGTGGATTTCTACCTGGAAGAGGGAGAGGACTACACGGCCGCCACCGCCACCGCGGTACGGGCCATGCACTTGGTGAAAGGGCCGCTGACTTCCATCGAACCCTTGCAGGCGCTGGGGCAAAGCGTGGTGGCCACCGGAGACACCGTGTTGCCTGACGGGCTGGTGCTGGACAATCTCGTCGTGGGGGACATCGTGGAGGTGAGCGGCTATCCCGATCCGGAATTGCCCATCCGGGCCACCAGGATCGAGTTGGAACCCTCCGGCGTGGAGACATGGCAACTCGTCGGCTTTGTGCATACCGTGTCCGCGAAGACCTTCATGATCGGAGCGCAGAAGGTGGACTTCAGCGCCGTCACCCCGCGCGACTGCGGCGGCGGGCTGGCCAATGGAGACCTGGTCAAGGTCAAGGCCGCGCCCGACCCGGAATTCGAGCCGGGAGTCACGCTGACGACGGTCACGGACGTGGAATGCCTGCCCGCTGCGCTCGTCGTGCCGGACGACGCCGAGCCGATCCTGATCGCGGCACTGGAAGGGATCGTGACAAGCGCCGCCCTGCCGGACTTTACCATCGGCGAGCAGCAGGTGCGGATCACGGAGGCCACCTATATCGAGGGTGGAGGCAGCGAGGACATCGTCCCCGGCGCCAAGGTGGAGGTGGCGGGGCTGCTGGACACCATCACCGGCGTGTTGACCGCGGACAGGGTGCGGTTCCGGGAAATCCGGGTGCGCATCATAGCGCCGGTGGCCTCCAGCGACATCATTGCCGGCGAAGCGCTGACCATCCTTGGCATTCTGGTCATGGCGACCCCGCTCACCCAGGATGAGAACAGCACCATCGCCACGGAAACGGGAGATGTCCAGGTCGAGGTGAACGCCTTCAGAGACAGCAGCGGCGGAATCTTCGCCACCCGCATCAGGAAGGTGGGTTCCATGGACTTCGACGACGTGCGCCTGCGGGGTCCCGTGTCGGCTGTGGGCGAGCGGCCGGTATTTTGGCTGCTCGGGGTGAGGGTGAACACGGCCGAGACCCTGCTGCTGGACTGGCTTGGAGCCGTCATCGGCCAGGAAGAGTTTTTCCACCGGATCGCGCAGGGGTCCCTGGTGGATGTGGAGCATGGCGCCTACGACGCGGAAGGCAACACCATCTCCGCCGGTTCCAGTGAAATGACGACCATTCGAATCAAGGACTGAGTCAATGAGACAGCCAGAAACTCGCTTTTCGGCGGAGCAGCACATGTTGCACGACAGTATTTTGAACGAGTTCGCCCAGATCGTGGAGCAAAGCCGGCGGCGCGGGGAGCTGACGGATATGCCAAGGGAGGACGAAAGGCGTGGATTTCCGCGCCTCCGGGTCAGTTCTCCCGACCTGTGGATAGACACCGTGGTGCGCTTTTCCGTGATTGACATGTCGCCGTCCGGGACGGCCATGCACACCAGCCATCCCGTGCAGCTGGACGAGGTGCTGAAATTCGCGCTCGGCCCCATCCGGGGGGCGGATGCGCAGGTGATCGCCTGTGAACTGGAACAGGAGCCCACGGAGGTCCTGGACGCGCGGTATCGCGTACGCTGCAAATTTACCGACCTGAGGGAGGGTATGGAACTGATCGTGAAAATCGGGCAGTTGAGCGCCTTGACCCCGACGGGACAAGGCCCCTGATGGAACATGGCGCCATTTGGGGAGCGCGATTGATCTCCGGCCGT
Source organism: uncultured bacterium (assembly GCA_965369935.1). Lineage (GTDB taxonomy): Bacteria > SAR324 > SAR324 > SAR324 > JACQKK01 > JAPUIH01. The sequence goes on along the minus strand of CBDUSX010000105.1, from coordinate 5,785 downwards.
GGCTAGCGCCAGGACGGCCGCATTTTAAAAAAGGTTAAAAATTGGGTTCCGTTAATGGAGACCGTCGAACTCGCGGAAGAGTATTCCCAGCTGCTTGAGCAGAGCCGGAGGGAGGGAGAAACCAGGCACCGGCCGCAAGGCGCGGAACGGCGCCAATTTCCCCGCCTCAAGGTGAATTCCACGGAGCTCTGGATAGACGCGGTGGTGGAGTTTTCCGTGATTGACATGTCCCCCAGCGGCGTGGCGCTGATCTGCAATTTTCCCGTCATGCCAGGAGAAATGCTCAAATTCTCCCTGGGGCCGGTTTCGATGGCCGAAGCCGAGATCATTGACTGCACGATCGTGGAATCCGCCACGGACCATCTGGATGGCATGTTCCATGTGCGCTGCAAATTCACCAGCAAAATTGATGGGACGAGACTGCTGGTGAAAACCAAGCAGCTTGAACGGGAAGCCCCCCGCTAAGGGCGCGGCCCGCCGCCGGAAACCGGCACACTCCTCCGCATATCAAGCCTCTGACGGCCCCCGGCGCCCTGCCGGATTCGGCCAGGCATACCCACCGCGATTTCGCCAATATCAAGTTCCGCCGGCCTGCGGCGGGGATGTGATGCGCAGAATTGCGACGCCCGGGTGTGCCAGGACAAACGAAAATTTGAAAATACGACGAAAATCAAGGAAGGTAAGGGGATTGGGCGGAATTCCGGTCGGGGAATGCCCGAACCGGCTGTCAAAACGTGCGAAGCTGTGACACATGATCAAAAATCGGTTGACGGCTAAATTTGCCCGGCTTCTAAAGCTGGGCAGAAAAACCAGGGGGTGGCCTAAGGCAAAGGAAAGGCGGGCCTATCAGCGGCTGATGGTGAAGTCCATGGAACTTTCGATCGGCTCAGAGCCCGAATTCGCCGTCATTGACATGTCGCCGGCCGGCGTGGCCTTGCTCAGCAACCATCCTTTTCCCACCGGAAAATTGCTCAAGCTGTCCCTGGGAGCTTCCGCCAGCGCGGAGGCCAAGGTGATCGCGTGCACCATGGACGAACCCGCCACCGACCATCTGGACGCCCAGTTCCGCATCCATTGCGAGTTTGACGAAGACAACGCCGGGATGAAGCTGCTGATGGACAACACAAATCCAGAGCGATAGGGCCGCTGCCGGCGCCCCGCCTGGCGCCGGCGATAACCCCCATGCACCGGCAACTGCCGCCAAGTTTTTTCCCTAGGCGGGTTTGACCGCCTCGATGCTGGCGGAGCGCACGAAGTCCTCGATGCGGCCGCCGGGCACCCAGTCCCTGATGAATTCCGCGCTCCCTTCCCGGGGACGGATGCGGATGTCCTCGAACCCCGCCTCGCCGAGCCATGCTTCCAGCTTGTCCAGGGTTTCCGCCCCGGCCACGCACCCCACGTAGAGATCGAGGTCCGTCTGCACCTGCTCGGGCAGCGGTGCGGTGGCCACGATGTCGCTCACGGCCAGCCGCCCGCCCGGCTTCAGCACCCGGAAAGCCTCGCGGAACACCGCCGCCTTGTCCGGCGAGAGGTTGATGACGCAATTGGATATGATCGCGTCCACGCTGTCATCCTCCACCGGCGGGCGCTCGATTTCGCCCAGCCTGAATTCCACCTGGCCGAAATCGCCCTTGGCCGCGTTCGAGCGGGCCTTTTCGATCATCTCCGGGGTCATGTCCACGCCGATCACATGCCCGCGCGGCCCTACCTGGGCGGCGGCCAGAAAGCAATCGAAGCCCGCGCCACTGCCCAGATCCAGCACGGTCTCCCCGGGACGCAGGGCGGCGATGGCCTGGGGATTGCCGCAGCCCAGGCCCAAATTGGCCCCCTCGGGCACGGATTGCTGCTCGGCCTCGGAATAGCCCAGGCGGCTCGCCTTATCCCCCGTGACCGCCGGGGCGGACTCCCCCACGCAACAGCCGGAGGCCGGGGCGCAGCCGCCAATGGCCTTGCCGCGCTCGGCCAGCGCACCATAGTTCTTGCGCACGGCTTCGCGGATTTCTTCAGCGGATTGCTTGCTCATAAAACCTCCAATCTGGCTGATCGGCCGGGGCTATTCGTTCAGCACCGCGCCCCTAGCATTTCCGTCCGGAGTTGTTTTCTGTACATCTCAATTTATCATTTCGATATTTCTATATCTATCGAAATACCAGACGGTGCGCCATTCGTCAAGACTGTTCGTTAAGATTTTTCTTTAAGATTCTGCGGCGATTTCCGGGAGTTGCAATGCTCCCCCGGATATCCGGCGGGCTGGAGCCCTTTCTTGAGCATGGGCTCCAGCACCTTCCACACATTGTCCGCCACGATGGCCTGGCCACGGGCATTGGGATGCATGCCGTCGGCCAGGTTGAGCTCCGCGCGCGCCGCGACGTCCTCCAGCAGGAAGGGCAGGAAGGCCAGCCCGTGGCGCTGGGCAAGCTCGGGATAAATCGCGGCGAAGCCGCGGCGGTAGTCCCGCCCATAGTTGGAGGGAAGCAGCATGCCCGCCAGCAGCACCCGCGCTCCGGCGCAGTGCGCCCTGACGATGATCCTGTCCAGATTGCCGCGCACCGCCGCCGAGTTCACGCCGCGCAGGCCGTCGTTGGCGCCCAGGGCCACGATGAAGATGGCCACGGGCTGGCGCAGCAGCCAGTCCATGCGGGCCAGCCCGCCGGCGCTGGTGTCGCCGCTCACGCCGGCATTGACGACGCGGTAGGGATAGCCCGCGGCGCGCAGGCGCTCCTGCAACAGGGCCGGATAGCCCTGCTCGGCCTGCAGGCCGAACCCGGCGGTAAGGCTGTCGCCCAGCGCCACGATCACCGGACCTGCGTCACCCGCCGGGGCGGTTCGCTGTGAGGACTCTTGCGGTGGGGATTCCGCGGCCGCGTGCGAAGAGGGCGGGGCCTGGGAGTCGCGGCGCGTCTCCCCTTCCCGCTGGCAGGCGGCGAGCGCCAGCACAATGGCCGCCAGAGGCAACCACAGCCATGCTGCCTTGCCGCCCATAGCTCCGGCTCCGCTTAAGGGGGGGGTCAGCCGTTGCGGCGCTCGAATTCTTCCATGAAGGAGGCCAGGGCCTCGACCCCTTCCATGGGCATGGCATTGTAGATGGAGGCGCGGACGCCGTTCAGTTCCCGGTGCCCTTGGAGGGAATACAGGCCTTCCGCATCGGCCTCCGAGACGAAACGGCTTTCCAGCTCCGGGGTGGCCATGTTGAAGGTGACGTTCATAAGCGAGCGGCTGCCGGGATGGGCATGGCCGATGTAGAAGCCCGAGCCGTCAATCACCGCATACAGGCGCGCGGCCTTCTTTTGGTTGATCTGCTCGATCGCCTCGACGCCCCCCTGCTCCTTCAGCCAGTGCAGCACCAGGTTGCACACATAGATGGTGAAGGGGTTGGTGGTGCTGGGCATGGAGTCGGTCTCCTCCAGCACCGCGCAGTCCATCCACTTCGGCGTCTCCTTCACCGCATGGCCCAGCAGGTCCTCCCGGACGATCACCAGGGACAGCCCCACCACCCCCAGGTTTTTCTGAAACCCGGCGAAGATCATCCCGAAGCGCGTCACGTCAATCTTGCGGGAGAGGATCTCCGAGGTGAAGTCGCCCACCAGGGGCAGGCCATTGGTCTCCGGGAAGGTCTTGAACTGGGTGGCGTGCACCGTGTTGTTGGCCGCGATGTGCAGATAGGACGCATCGGAATCCAGGGTGGCCGGGTCCAGATCGGGAATGACGGCGAACCCGCTCTCCTCCCCGCTGGCCACCACCACGGAGGTGCCGAACTTGTTCGCCTCGGCGACGGCGCGGCCGGTGAATATCCCCGTGTGTACGAACAGCGCCTTGCGGGCGGGCTTGAGGGCGATCAGGTTCATCGGCGTCAGGGCCATCTGCATGACGCCCCCGCCCACGGCGAACAGCACCTTGTAATTGGGCGGCAGCCCCATCAGCTCGCGGATCAGCTCCACCGTCTCGGCCCGCACCGCCTCGAACTGCGGGGTGCGGTGGCTGATCTCCACGATGGACGCGCCCATGCCCTGAAAATCCAGAAATTCCTCTTTCACCCGCTGCAAGACCTGCATGGGCAGTGTGGAGGGCCCCCCGGTGAAATTCCAAATCCGTGACGTCATCTCGAATAAACCTTTCCAAACAGGGGATACAAAATTTCGGCAGCAAAAACTTCCGCTGGGCGAGGTAGAGTGCGCATCATCTCGCTGGCAAATGGCGGCTGGCGCTTTTTCGGTTAATTTCTTTTTGTAAACGGTTCCACGAAAATTTGCAAAAGGAAGCTGGGTGGGCAAAGGGAAAATATGGGTGCCGGGGCCTTCGACCCCTACCCCTCGGGCATTTCATCCAGGGGAAAGATCGGTCGGCGCACGCGCTCGAAGTTGAACAGGCTGTTGTCGGAAGAGGTGACGCCGATGCCGTCGCAGGTGATGGTGTGGCGGGCGATGGGCGCGAAGCCCGCCCGGTAGTGGATGCGCGACTTGAGCAAAAGATAGCGCTTGCGCGTGGGGTCAATGCCCACCGAGGTGAACGCCCCCAGGTCGTAGGGCTCGTTGCTGTAGGAGACCACCACGATCTGCACCTTGCCGGTGTCCAGCACGGCGGTGGGCCCCATGTGCTCGATCATGCCCGTGCCCTTGGGGCCCGTGACCACGTAGTCCCCGTCGCTGATATTGCGCACCCGCCCGGTGACGGTGAGGGATTCCCCGCGCCTGGCGATGCTGGGCATGTCCGTCTTGCCGCCAAGCTTGAGGGTGATATCGGCCCCCACGCCGGCGGCGATCATTTCCTGCACGGCCTGGGGGTCCCGCACCGAGTGCACCGCCACGTCCTCCAGCCCCTGGCTGAGCACCTCGGCGATCACGGTCATCACGTCCTGGGTGCCCCCGGAGGCGGTGTTGTCCGCATGGTCCAGCAGGATCACCGGGCCTTCGCGCATTTCCTTCGCGCGGGCCACGGCCTCGTGCAGGGGCTCGCCCCGGTAGATGAACGCCTCGCGGCTGGCCCATGCGGCGTCCAGCAGGCGCTCCCTGACCGCCTCGGCCAGGGCGGAGTCCCCGTCCGTCACCACGACCGCGGAGAGCCCGGCGTCGTGAATGTCCGCCAGGGGAAAGCCCCCGAACACGGTGGCGGCCAGCACCCCCGGCTCCTGCTCGGCCTCGCGGGCCAGGGCCAGCAGGGAGTTCATCGGCTCGTCGTCGTGGCCCATCTTCAGGGTCTGGGCCAGCAGGGGCCGGTTGCCCCAGGCCATCACGGGGGAGAGCTCGCCTTTCAGCTTGCGCAGCAGCACGCGCCCGATCTGGCCGGCGGTCTCGTAGCTGTCCACGTGGGGATAGGTCTTGTAGCCGATCATGGCCGTGCAGTTGCGCACCATGGCTTCGCTGAGATTGGTGTGCAGGTCCAGGTTCACGCAGATGGGCGTCTCCGGGGCCAGGGCCCGCAGGCGCTCCAGCAGGGCGCCCTCTCCGTCCGGAGTGCTCTCGGCCACCATCGCCCCGTGCAGGTCCAGCATGATGCCGTCCGCGCCGGCGGCCACGGCCTCGCAGATGGCGTCGGTGATGCGCGCGTAGGCCTCCGCCTCCACCGGCGCGCTTGGGGAAGCCTCCGCGGCGACAGGGGTCACGATCTCCGCGCCGGCCTCTGCGGCCAGTTCCAGGTAGGCCCCCAGCCCGGTTTTGGTGCCCCGGAAGGTTTCGGGCACTTCTGCCCCGAAGCACAGGGCCCGCTGGGCGAAACGGTCAAGGGGCGTGGGCACGGGGGAGAAGGTGTTGGTCTCGTGCTTCATGGAAGCCAGGATCAGGCGCATGGG
>CBDUSX010000104.1:0-8800 GCA_965369935.1 uncultured bacterium | reverse complement strand
GCACTCTACCGGTTGACCCGGCGCGGGCCGGCGCTGCCGCTTTCCACCAGTTCCAGCAGGTCTTCCCGCCGCGCCCAACTCACGTCCCCCCGGTAGGTCTGCTGCAGGGCGGCCAGGGCATTGCCGCAGCGCAGCCCGTGAGCCACGTCCCGCTCCAGCCAGCCGAACAGGAAGCCCGCGGCGAAGGCGTCCCCCGCGCCGATGCGGTCCGCCACGAGGGTGGGATAGGCGGGGTCTTGCCGCGCCTCGGCGCCGTCCCAGGCCAGGGCGCCCTCCGCCTCCAGGGTCAGCACCACCAGGGGCAGGCCGCAGGCCCCGGCGAAAAGCTCGGCCGCCGCGGCGGGCTCCCCTTCCACGCCGAAGAGCAGCCGCACGTCCCGTAAGGCTCCCAGCACCAGATCCACGTGGGGAAACACCGCCTCCAGGGCTTGGCGGGCCTCTTGTGGAGACCACAGCTTGGCGCGGTAGTTGATGTCCAGGCTCACCCGGCGCCCGGCGGCCTTGGCCTTTTGCGCGGAGGCCAGCCAGGCCTCCCGGCAGGCGGTGCTCAGGGCGGGGGTGATGCCCGTCAGATGCAGCAGGTTGGCGGAGGCCAGGTAATCGTAGTCCAGTTCCGCGGGCGACAGGCGCGCCACGGCGGATTCGGCACGGTCGTAAAGCACCAGATTGGGCCGGGGTTCCGTGGCGGTCTCGATGAAATTCAGCCCCGCCCGCTCTCCCTCGGCCCAGATGACGCGGGAGGTGTCCACCCCGTGGCGGGCCACTTCCCCGCAGATTTTCCGGCCCAGGGCGTTGGCGGGCAGCCGCGACACCCAGCCCACCCGCTTGCCCAGCCGGGCCAGGGCGATGGCCATGTTGGATTCCGTGCCTCCGATCCACACCTCCAGGCTGTGGGCGTCTTCCAGGGAAAAGCCGGCGGGCGGCGAGAGGCGCACCATGGTTTCGCCCCAGGTCACGACATCCAATGGCGTATCGCTCATGGCATGCTTCGCATTGCGGGGTAGGGGGGCGGGTTGCGTTCCCATTCTTTCCAATCTTATTTCTTGCGATAGATTTGCCGGGCCCGTCAAGCCATACCGCATGACGCCGGGGCGAAACCGCGAAATCGATGCCGCCCGGCGACGCGGACACGCGGGCCTCGGCAAGCCCCGCGATGGCGGGCGGGGCGGCCCGCGGGGACTGCTTTCTTGCCTTGACTTTGCGGGGGGTATTCACTAACCAGAAAGTCTGATCAAAGGTATTTTCGTTGAGGTTCAGGGACATGGACCTGCCGCGGTTCCGTCCGCCGGATTTTGCTTTTCCCGGTGCGTATGGTGCGGCCGGGAGCGTCGTTTTGCCGTCCCGGCGCGGCGGCAGAAGCAGTCCCAACGGGTAAGAATCAGATTGTCATTTGGCCGGTTGCAGTGCAGTTCCGGGAGAATGCCGCCCTTCCCATTGGGGGCCGGGGCCTCCCGCTGATTGGGCCGGGGCCTCCCGGTGCGAATCAATGATCTCTTAAAAACAAGGGAGCGATCATGAGCAAAAAGACAACGCCGGTAGACAGGAAAGACAGCGCGCGGGGCGTCAACAGGCGCGAATTCGTCACCTCCACCGCCGCCGCCGGGGCGGGGCTGGCCTTGGGGGCGGGGCTCTTCGGCGGTCAGGCGCCGGCCTATGCGCAGTCCCGCAGCCTGCACGTGCTGGCCTGGAGCCATTTCATCAAGGAAGCCGACGTGCTGATGAAGAACGAGTTGGCTCCCGAGTTCAAGGCGGCCACCGGGGTGTCGGTGAAGTACGAGACCGTCAACGCCAACGATATCAACGCCCGCGCCACCGCGGCGGTGGAAAGCGGCAGCGGCCCGGACATCTTCCAGTTGCAGTGGAACCAGGCCCACCTGTACGCCAACGGCCTGATCCGCCACAACGCGCTGGGCAGGGAGCTGGGCGTGGACAAGCACTATGGCTTCCAAAAGGAGGCGGCCACGGTGAACGGGCAACTCCGGGGCATTCCCTATTACGGGATCGGCAACGGCATCGCCTACCGCAAGGACGTGTTCAAAAAGCTGGGGATCAACAAGACCCCGGACACCTGGGATGAGTATCTGGAGATCGGCAAGAAGCTGAAGGCCAACGACTGGCCGGTGGGCCAGACCCTGGGCCACACCTTCGGCGACGCCCCCACCTTCGCCTATCCCCTCCTGTGGAGCTTCGGCGGCCGGGAAGTGGACGAGAACGGCAGGGTGGCGATCGACTCCCAGGGCACGCGGGACGCCTGCGACTTCCTGCGGGAGTTCTGGAAGGGCGCCTGCGACGAAGGCGGCACGGCCTGGGACGACTCCAGCAACAACCGGGCCTTCTTCGCCGAGACCATCGGCGCCACCCTGAACGGGGCCAGCATCTACTTCGTGGCCCGCTACAATCCGGAAAAGGTGCCGGCAGGCCTGGCCGACAAGATCGGTCATTTCCTCAATCCGAAGGGCCCGGCCGGGCGGTACCATGCCATCCTGCCGTTCTCCCACTGCATCACGCGCTATTCCAAGGAGCAGGACGCCGCGAGGGATTTCATCCGCTTCCTGATGCACAAGAAGAACTACGAGCGCTATATCCTGGTGCAGAAAGGATACGGCCTCGGTGTGACGCCGGACTGGGAGAACCATCCGTTCTGGGACAAGGACCCCACGGTGGCGCCCTACCGCGTCTCCGCCAAGTACGGCCGCAACTTCGGCTATGCCGGGCCTTTCAACCGCAAGGCTTCCGAGGTTCAGGCCAAGTACATCATCATTGACCTGTTCGCCCGCATTGCGAAGGGAGATTCCACCAAGAGCTCCATCGCGCTGGCGGAAAAGGAACTGAAGAACGTGTACGAGCGGGGCTGAGCGGTAAGCGCCTCTCGCACCATCTCCCCCCGGGCACGGATTGCCGGCGGCCGCCCGCCTGCGGCTGTGCCCGGGGATTTTTTTCCCGCGCGCAATCCATCCAGCCGAGGACATTCTCTTGAGCGCCACGGGTCAGGGCGAATCCGCCGTACCGTCCCCGGAGCTTTCCGAGCCGGCGGGGGCGGGCTCCGCCGCCCGCCGTCCGCCAAGCAGACGGTCGCCGTGGTCGCTGCTGGAGGACGAGCGGGTGCTGGGCTATCTCCTGCTCCTTCCCGCGTTTGCGCTGATCGTGATGTTCATGGCCTATCCCTTCGGGCTGGGGGTCTGGTACTCCCTCACTGACAAGCTGGTGGGCGAGCCCGGAAAATTCGTGGGGCTGACCAATTACGTCCGGCAGTTGGACTCTCCCATTTTTCTCAGGACGGCCTGGAACACGGTATTTTTCACCACCATGGCCACCATATTCAAGGCGGCGCTGGGGATGTGGCTGGCGCTGATTCTGCAGCGCAAATTCGTCTTCGCCCGGTTTACCCGCGCGGCGATCCTGCTGCCCTTCATCGTGCCCACGGTGTTGAGCACCCTGGCCTGGCTGTGGATGTTCGACGCGACTTTCAGCGTGTTCAACTGGGTGTTTAAGTGGGCGTGGACGATGGAAATTTCCGTCTTCGACGTGGTGCTGAAGGAAAACTGGGGCTACTTCAAAAGGATCAACTGGCTGGGGGACGCGGGCTGGGCCATGTTTTCCATCATCGTGGTCAACATCTGGCGGGGCGTGCCCTTTTTCGCCATCACTTTTCTGGCCGGGCTGCAGACCGTGCCCGTAGAGATCTACGACGCGGGGGAAATTGACGGGGCCAACCGCTGGCAGCGCTTCTGGCTGATCACCCTGCCCATGATCAGGCCCATCGTGGTGGTGGTGGTGGTGTTTTCCATCGTGGTCACTTTCGCGGATTTCCAACTGGTCTACGTGCTCACCCGCGGCGGACCATACAACAGCACCCACCTGTTCGCCACCTACGCCTATCAACTGAGCATGGTGGCGGGCAATCTGGGGCATGGCGCGGCGGTGGCGCTGTTTATGCTGCCGTTCCTGGCCGTGCTGATCGTCTGGCAGCTCTGGTATCTGCGCAGGGAGGAGGTGGCCTGATGGAAGCGCGGGTAGGCGAAACCTATTTCAAGCGGCTGATCGTTTTCTACATCCCGATGTTCATGTTTCTGTCCGTGCTGCTGTTTCCGTTCTATTGGATGACGCTGGCCTCCGTGAAGCCGGACCGGGAACTGGTCAGCGTCAGGAACTCGCCTTTCATAGTGAAGACGTTCACCTTCGAACACTGGACTTCCCTGTTCCAGGACACCCTGTTCGCGCAATGGGCCTGGAACACCTTTCTCATCGCCACCGCCTCCACCCTTCTTTCCCTGGTGGTGGGGGTGTTCGCCGCCTATGCCCTGTCGCGGCTGAGATTCTTCGGCTCCACGATCATCGGCATATCCATATTCGTCACTTACCTGGTGCCGCCGACCCTGCTGTTCATTCCCCTGGCCGACGTGGTGGCCAAGCTGGGCCTGCGGGATTCGCCCTGGGCGTTGATCCTGACCTACCCCACCATTCTGGTGCCCTTTTCCACCTGGCTGCTGATGGGGTATTTCAAAACCATACCCAGGGAGTTGGAGGAGTGCGCCCGCATTGACGGCGCCACCCGGCTGCAGGCCATGTTCAAGATCGTGCTGCCCCTGGCCACGCCGGGCATCCTTTCCGCGGGGATATTTTCCTTCACCCTGTCGTGGAACGAGTACCTGTACGCGCTGGTGTTTCTATCCTCCCCGGAAAACAAGACCATTCCCGTGGGCGTGATCAGCGAACTCATCAAGGGCGACGTGTTCTACTGGGGCTCGCTGATGGCCGGCGCGCTGTTCGGCTCGATACCGGTGGCCATAGTGTATTCCTTCTTTGTGGAATACTATGTGGCCGGCCTGACCGGCGCGGTGAAAGGCTAGCACCTGCTTTGAATAGCAAGCATAAGTTAAACTGCGGGGGCTTTGCCCCCGCACCCCCAGCAGGGAGCGTGGCTCCCTGCACCCGGTTAAAGTGTACAATCAGCCAATCGAGGCAAGATGTGACCGAATTTGTATCCCAGTTTGGGGCGTGGGGGGACTCGTTCCCCCACATATTATTTTGCTTTTCTCAAAAAGTAAGAGCTGGTGGCGTCCCGGCCCGCCGCCCGCCGGGACGGCCAAACCTTCGCCGGGGTGCGGCGGGGGAAGCTTCCTGAAAAGCCCCTTATGCAGTGTCAATTGAATTTGCTTGAGGAGGAGACGTGGCCAAGCCGAAAGTCGTGGTGAGCCGCAAGCCGCCGGGCCCGGCGCTGGAGCGGGTGTTCGCGGAATGCGATGTGTGGATGTGGGAGGAGGACACCAGCATGCCCCGCGAGTTGCTGCTGGAAAAGGTGCGGGATGCCGAGGGGCTGTACGTGATGATGCTCGATCAGGTCAACGAGGAGCTGCTGGACGCGGCGCCCAACCTGAAGGTGGTCAGCACCATGGCGGTGGGGGTGGACAACATCGATCTGGCCGCCTGCACCCAAAGGGGCGTCCCGGTGGGCCACACCCCGTTTGTGGTCACCGAGGCCACGGCGGACTTCGCCATCGCCCTCATGCTCGCCGCCAGCCGGCGCATCTTCCCCGGCGCGGAATTCGTGCGGGCCAGGCAGTGGAAGGAGTGGTCTCCGACCCTGATGATCGCCAACGACGTGCACGGCAAGACCCTGGGCATCGTGGGCATGGGGCGCATCGGCCAGGCCATCGCCCGCCGCGCGCGGGGCTTTGACATGACCCTGCTCTACCACTCCCGCTCCCCCAAGCCCGAGGCCGAGCGCGAGTTGGGGGTGAGCTACCGCGGCCTGGACGATCTGCTGGCCGAGTCGGACATCGTGATCCTGATCCTGCCCCTCACCGAAGAGACGCGCCACATGATTGACGACGCGGCCCTGGCCAAAATGAAGCCTTCGGCCTACCTGATCAACTCGGCGCGCGGCCCCATCGTGGACCCGCAGGCGCTGTACCGGGCGCTGTCCGGGGAGACAATCCGGGGCGCGGCCCTGGACGTGACCGAACCGGAGCCCATTCCACCCGACGATCCCCTGCTGACCCTGGACAACTGCCTGATCGTGCCCCATATCAGCACCTCCACCTGGGAGACGCGGGCCATGATGACCGAGGTGTCGGTGAACAACCTGTTGAACGGGCTGAAGGGTGAGCCGCTCCAGCACTGCGCCAATCCGGACGTGAAGCCGAAGTAGGGCGAGCGCGGCAGGGTTGGCCATTTTGAACCGGGGGGTTGCCATGAGCAGGCACAAGATTGTCTCCGCCGCGGAGGCGGTGGCCATCATTCACGACGGAGACGTGCTGGCCACCACGGGCTATGGCGGCAACGGCACGCCGGACCAACTGCTGGTGGCCCTGGAGAAGCGGTTTCTGGAAACGGGAACGCCCAGGGGGCTGACCCTGGTGCATTCCACGGGCCAGGGGGACGCCGGGGAAAAAGGCCTGAACCGCCTGGCTCACGAGGGGCTGCTCAAGCGCGTCATCGGCGGCTACTACGGCCTGACGCCCAAGATCGCCCAACTGGCGCTGGACGAGAAGATCGAGGCCTACAACTTTCCCGAAGGCTGCATCCTCCATCTGTACCGCGACATCGCCGCGGGCAAGCCGGGCACCATTTCCAAGGTGGGGCTGGGCACCTACGTGGACCCCCGCCAGGACGGGGGCAAGCTCAATGCCGCGGCTCAGGAAGACCTGATCGAGGTCGTCACCCTGGCCGGCCAGGAATGGCTTTTCTACAAGGCCTTTCCCTTACACGTGGTTTTCATCCGTGGCACGACTTCCGACCCGGACGGAAACATCACCAGGGAGCGCGAGTCCCTGGTGCTGGAAGATCTTGCTTTGGCCATGGCGGCGAAGAATTCCGGCGGCTACGTGATCTGCCAGGTGGAACGGATCGCCGAGGCGGGCTCCCTGAGTTCCAGGCACGTCAAGATTCCGGGCATCATGGTGGACTGCGTGGTGGTCTCCGAGCCTGAGCACCATATGCAGACCTACGCCACCGCCTACAACCCGGCCTTCAGCGGGGAGATCAAGATTCCCCTGGAGAGCCTTGAACCCCTCGCGCTGGACGAGCGGAAGATCATCGCCCGCCGCGCCGCCCTGGAGTTGAAGGCGAACAGCGTCATCAACCTGGGTCTCGGCATGCCGGAAGGGGTCGGGGCGGTGTGCGGCGAGGAGCGGGTGGAGCGCTACATCACGCTCACCGTGGATCCCGGCATCATCGGCGGGGTGCCCATGGGCGGGCTCAATTTCGGGGCGGCGGTGAACACGAGCGCCATCATTGACCATCCCTCCCAATTCGATTTCATAGACGGCGGCGGGCTGGACATCGCCTTCCTGGGCCTGGCCCAGTGCGACGGCTCGGGAAACGTCAACGCCAGCAAGTTCGGCGACCGCATCACCGGCTGCGGAGGCTTCATAGACATCAGCCAGAACAGCCGCAAGGTGGTGTTCGTGGGCACCTTCCGCGCCGGCGGCCTGCAAGTCCAGGTGGAGGATGGAGAGCTGCGCATCGTCCAGGAGGGAAAGCACAAGAAGTTCATCCAAACCGTGGAGCAGATCACCTTCGCTGCGCAAGTGGCCGTGGAAAAGAACCAGCAGGTGTTCTACATCACCGAGCGCTGCGTGTTCCGGCTCAGGCCCGAGGGGCTGGAGCTGGTGGAAGTGGCGCCGGGAATGGACATCGAGCGCGACATCCTCGGCGGGCTGGACTTCAAGCCGATCGTCAACGAGCCGCAGCAGATGGATGGGCGGATTTTCAGGCCCCAGCCCATGGATCTGAAGGAGTTGATGGTGGGGATGAGCCTGGAAGACAGGATCAGCTACAATCCGGACAGCAACACGATTTTCGTAAATTTCGCCGGGCTGCGGGTGCGCGATTCACAGGACGTCGCCGATATCCGGGAAGCGGTGGAATCCAGAATGATGGCCGTTGGAAAGCGGATGCACTCCATCGTCAACTACGACTCCTTCGTCTGCGACGAGGACGTGATGGACGAGTATGCGGACCTGGTGAAGTACATTGACGATACCTACTATCTCAGCGTGGTCCGCTACACCACCTCCACATTCATGCGCATGAAGCTCGGCAGCGAATTGGGCAAGCGGCGGCTCTCGCCATACATCTACGAATCGGAAGACGAAGCCAGGCGGGCGGAGCAGGCCCACCAGTCCGGCGGTTCCACCCGGCCGGGAAGAGGCCTGGGGCTGGTCTAAAAGCCTTTCTGCCTCAGCTCCTGGTGTGTCCGGGCCCGGCGGGCCACCGGCGACGACTGCGCGGCATTTGCCCGGGGCTGCGCCTATCGCCGGGGGGATCGGATGATTGCTATCACCCCCACCACCACCAGCACGGCGGCGCCTCCCAGCATCCAGGTTACCTCATCCGTAGGTGAGCCGGAAAACGCCTCGCTGAACTTGGAGCCGAGGGATTGTTTTTTCTCCCAGCCCATCCAGCCTAGGACGGCTCCGGCTGCGATCAATACCAGTCCGATGATGCGGTTCATGGGCACCTTCCCGGTTGAGGGGTTGAACGGCCGAGCCGTTGAGAGGGGGTGTCCTGCCTTCCCGCCATATATCCGCTCTCCGCCGGTTAGTCAATTTCACGGATTCCGCCACACCGCGCTCGCGGCTCCGCCGGTTAGTCAATTTCACGGATTCCGCCAAACCGCGCCGCCGGTCATCCGCCGCGCCCGCGGCTGAGCGACAGCGCGCCCGCGGCTCCGCCATAGCGCGCCGTCCGGCCTTGCAGTGGCGCAAAAGCGCCTCCAGAGGCTGCATACGGGGAAGGAGCCGCCCGTCCCGAGTTGGATTTCCCGCCCGGCGCTGCTATTCTGTGCCAGTCATGT
>CBDUSX010000103.1:0-8860 GCA_965369935.1 uncultured bacterium | reverse complement strand
GGGACAACGCGCTCAGGATTCCAGTTCGCCGGAGGGCTCGCTGATAGCGTTGGGGTCGTAGGTGGGCCCCTTCCAGGGGCGGCGGCCCCCATGGCGCTTGCGCGCCTCTTCCAGGGTTTCGACTTTTTCCGGGCCGATGCCGTGAAACTGGGCTCCGTCCATTTCCAGCAGGCCCACCAGCAAGGCGGCGGCGCCCTTATAAAACCGTGCGCTCTCCGCACCTTCGATGTCCCTGGCGCAGGCCGGCCCCCAGACCAGCAGGTGTTGCTTGAGGAAGGTGGCCTGGGCCTCCACCCAGCGCTGCTCGGCCTTGTTGGTCTTGGCGTCGAGTTGCTTCTGAATCAGCCAGTTCATGATTTCCAGCTCGAAGGCCAGGGCGTCCTCCGGCTCCGCATAGTCCTCTCCGGCCTTTTTCATGCCGGTCTGGGCCATGAAGTTGCGCACTTCGATCAGCGGTTCCTTGAACAGCCCGCCGGCCAGGTAGTAGGACTCATAGGGATTCACCTCCACGTTGTAGGGACCCAGAAACAGGCGGGTGAACTCGTCGCCCACTTCCGCGGGAGATTTCTTGTCCAGGTATTCCCCAATCATGCGCCACCCCGCGCCCAGCCGGGGGTGAAGCTGCCCGGCGGCTTCGGTGCGCTCGGCCAGCCCTTCGGAGAGGGAGGCGACAAACTCCGGCTCCGGCTCTTTCCACAGCAGCTGCACCAGGAGGTGGTAATAAATCTGGCGCAGCGCGGCCAGTTCCTTGTCGCCTACCATGCTTCCTCCTCGTCCATGTCCGCCTCGATTTCCCCGCCGGCCTCTTCCAGCAGGCGCCCCATGGCCCGTTCCACGAATGCCTGGTAATGCCGCGTGTCCTCGATGGTCGCCACGCCCTCATCAATGCGCAGCCGGCGCTCTTCGGTCAGCGCGGCCCGCATGGCCCCCTCGATGCGCTCCATCAGATTGTCCCGCGTCAGCCGCCCCCGGCCCTTCAATTCGCTCTGCCAGGCGCGCTCCCACAATCCGTGGTAGGGCATCCGCTCCAGGAAGCTCCCGGCGGAGTCCACCGCGTCGGCCAGCTTCAGCGCGGCGGTGTCCAGCAGATCGTCCACTTCGCGCCACTTGTGCAAGGCCAGATCGCGGATATAACCGTCCATGGCCGCGTCCATGAAGTGTTTCTCCCGCCGCTTGCCGCGGCGCACACGGTCTTTCCTGGCCGGCCCTTTATTATTTCTCATGAGTCATACGCCGGTTCCGGGTCCCTGCCGGCGCCCGGGCGGCGGAGGCAGGCACCTTCGCGCATCAGGGCTCCCAGCCCTGGTGCACTTCCCACATGGCGCCCACGGCGCGGCAGTCCGGGCACATCCTGAGCAGGCCCTTGCGCTTGCCCGCGAAGGTGTCCAGCAGCGATTCCATGCCCAGCACCTTGGCCTCGATCATTTCCAGGGCCCTGCGGTTGATGTAGGGCGCCTCGCAGCGCGCGCAGGTGATCATTTCATCCTCGACCACCACCATATAGTCAAGGGCCTGCCGCTCCAGGTACAACTCCGGGCGCAGGGTCATCACGTTTTCCGGGCAGGCCTGCACGCACAGGCCGCAGCCCACGCAATTGATCTGCTTGAAATGCAGGGTCTGGTTGTCCTCCTCGAACTTGAAGGCGTGGGTGGGGCAGACGTTGGCGCAGGAGCGGCACAGGGTGCAGCCCGCATCGTCCACCTCCACGAATCCGAAGGGCTGGCCCTGCGGCACCTTGATGCCTCCGACTTCCTTGTCCGTCTGCTCGATAAAGCCGGCGATCGCCTGGGCCAGGACTTCCCGGTTGCCCGTGCGGCGGGGCATCTTGCCCTTGCCTTTGCCGTTTCCGGTGGCGGGAAAAGGCTTGAGCTCGCGGGCGAAGCGGTCCAGCGCTTCGATGGCCTCCGCCTCCCGGCCCGGCTCCGCGGTGATGATGCGCAGCCGCCCGGCGCCCAGGCCGAAGGCGTCCAGCACCTGCCCGGCAAAGGCGTGCTGCGCGATCAACAGCTCCCGCTCGCCGTTGGGGCAGTCCTCGCAGCCCAGCAGGGCCACGCCCGCCGCCCCCATCTGGACGGCCTGAAGCATGTTGGCCTCGGACACGTAGCGCAGGCAGGGCACCTCCACCGGCAGCACCGCGGAGGAGTAATCCTGGGCCCGGCTGCCCGCCTCCTCCAGTGCCTGGCGGCCCATCTCCCCGCAATGAAACACGATCAGGGGTGGGGCCGGGTGCTTCTTCTTTCTGCCAGGCAGGGCCAGCAGGGCGGCCAGGCGGGCATAGATTTCCCTGGGCGAGGGCTCGGTAAAGCGCAGGGCGGAGGTGGGGCAGGCCGAAGCACAGGCGCCGCAGCCTTCGCAGGTCAAGTGGTCCACCTTCACGCGCAACCCGTCGGCCCCGTCGCGGGCGATGGCGTCGTAGGGACAATAAGTGATGCAGCGCCCGCAGGCCTGCATGCCCGCCGCCCCCCCGGCGCAAACGTCCCTCTCGTAGGTCAGGTGTTCGGGCTTGTGGAACAGCCCCACCAGATCCCGCACATGGTTGGCCGTCTCCTCCAGCAGGTCCTTGCCCGTGCCCTGCACCAGGTGCAGGCCCGTGCGGCCCTTGAAATCCGGCAGCGACCCTTCCATCAGCAGCACCACCTGGTCCGCCTGCTCCCGCAGGGGAGATTGGCGCGGCCCGTCCACCGGCTGGGGTCTTTTCACTGTGACGCGGAAATTGCCCAGCCGGCCCTCACACGCCGCCAGGGAGCCCAGGTTGACTTTCCCCGCGGGCACCTTTTCGAATCCCGTGGCATCGGGAGTGACGAACACCGTCAGTTGCTCCAGCTTCCTGAGCTTTTTCGCCAGCTCCAGCCCCGCCGGGCTGTCGGTGAATATCATCACCCGCCCACCCGCCTGGAGCAGATTCTGGGGCGCCTCGGCGGCGGCCTCCCCCGCGGCCATGGCGGCGGCGATCAGCTTGAGCGCCTTGGCATGGGCCTGCTCCGGGTCGGCATGGGGCGCGAAGCACAGGCCCTTCAGGTCGAGGAAATGCAGCCTTCTCGCGCCCAGCGCTTTTTGGAACAGGGCGGGGTCCGCGCAGCAGCCGATCAACACCTGCTCCACGTCCTGCTCCCCGGCCTGTTTGGCAAAGGCGCGCACGTCCTTTTCGGGCCGGGAGGCTACGGTGACGAGGCCGGCCGGCTCGCCGATGCGCTCCGCCTCGATGGTCAGGGTGGAGCGGCAATCGCACAGGAATACGCCCCATTGCTTCGCGGACGGTTTTGCCGGCATGCCTGAATTCTCCAATGGTTCCGGTGGCGGCGGATGCAACGCCCCCGCGGGAGCGTCACTCCAGCCGCAGTTCCTGCGGCAATCCCGCTTCGGAAAGCGGCAACCCCTGCTCGTCCCAGCCGCGCAGGCGGTAGTAGCTCTGCTTCGCCGCCTGAAACGCCTGCGGGTCTATGCCCTCCGGATGCTCCCCGCCCCGCGCTTGCGCCTGAGCGAAGAAGCGCTCGGGCAGGGTGTCCTCCTCGGCCCGCCAGCCCTGGTTCCGGTTGAAGATTTTCTTCAGGTGGTGGATGGCGCCGGCGGCCTTTTGCAAATCCTGCGCACTGAAAGGCACTCCCGTCAAGGCGGAAAGCATGGCGGCTGTCTCCGGGAAGAAATCCCCGATGGCGCGCCGCACGAACTTGCACAGGATCAGGGAGTCAATGACGGCGGCCTGATCCTCCAGCCGGATCATCTCTCCGATGCGCTCGGAATCCAGCCGGAAGCGGTCCACCTCCCCCGACAGGTCCAGGTCGTAGGCGCTGCTCTTGTTGTGGTCCGCGCCCCGGGCGCCCACGGCAAAACCCAGCCCCAGGGTCTGCAGGCGCGCCGGGTGATAGCCCGGCATCTCCAGCCCCTTCACCTGCGCGGCGAAGGCCTCGCTGCCCTGCCCCACCTTGCGGGCCAGGGCGCGGGAGCCCAGGGCCAAGAGCTCGCCGTAGTCCTCGCGCCGGGCGATCTTGTGGATGGCCTCGAGCACCACTTCCCCGTCCCCGAAGCGCAAGTCGGGCAGGTCCAGCAGGCCCTTCTCCACGCATTCCATGGCGAAGGCCAGGGTGCCGCCGGTGGTGATGGTGTCCAGCCCATAATGGTCGCACAGCTGTGAGGCTTCCAGCACCGTGTCCGCGTCTTCGATGCCCAGCAGGGAACCCAGGGCGAACACGTTCTCGTATTCCAGCCGCACCGACGCGCCGTTCCTGCCGATCACCCGCTTTTCGCAGCCGATCATGCAATCCGCGCAGGTGGTGCGCTCCACATTATGGGCCGTGAATATGTGCTCGGCGGACAGGCCCAAGGCCTTGTCGAAGGAGCCCGCCTGAAAATTCCGGGTGGGCAGGATGTTCAGCCGGTTGAACACCAGCAGGTTGCCCAGGGTGCCGGTGGTGCGGTACTTCTCCGTGGCGTGGCCCAGGCTGCGCTTTTTCAGGCCGGCCTGAATGCGCCCGAAGGCTTCCCGGTCGGCCACGGTGGTGGCGCAGCCGCCTCGCAAGGCAATGGCTTTCAGCTTCTTGGCGCCCATCACCGCGCCCGTGCCGCCCCGCCCGGCATGCCGGCCGTCATGGCTCATCAGGGCGTAGGGAACCAGGTTTTCCGCCGCCAGGCCGATGGCCGCCACGCTCCACTCCTCCCCGTGCGCCTCCCGGATGCGGCCTTCGGTCTCCTCCGCGCTCAGGCCCAGCAGGTGAGCGGCGGGGCGCAGGCTGATCCCCTCCGGCTCGACGAACAGGATGCTCCACTCTGCGCAGGCCCCCCCGATCACGATGGCGTCCGAGCCGGTGGCCTTGCCGGAGATGGCGAAGCCGGAGGAGAGCATGGCGTCGTTGAGGCGCTCGGTGAGCGGGGACTTGCTGACCACGGCGGCCTTGGCCGAGGTGTTCAGGGCCGTGCCGGCCAGGGGCGCGAAAGCAAATACCAGCGGCGCCTCCGGCGCAAAGGCGGGGTACGCCCCGGCGGATTCCTTCAGCAGCAGCCAGGTGCCCAGGCCCACCCCGCCGATGCACCCGCGCAGCACCGCATCGTCCAGGGGCACCTGTTCCCGGGCCTCCCCGGCGAGGTCAATCTTCAGGTAGTTGCCGTGATAGCCGTACATGTCACTCCCGCCCGGGCATTGTCAGCCAACCCACCCGCGGCCCCATTCTACACCAGCGCGGCGGTAAAAAAACCGCCCAGGGGCGCCATCCCCACCACGCTTTAGGTTGCGGCCGGCGGCGCTGCATCACGGGGAAAGATAAGTCTGTCATTTTTTGCCGTAATTGTAATTCAATACCACGGCGGCCCCGGTTAATCAAAAGTGGATAAGCAAAACCCGTATGCTTGGCGGCTCGCTCCGGGGCCGTGTCCGCGCATCCCATAGCATCCTCCGGCAGCCCATGCCAGCCGCATCTTGGTGGGCCCTGCCGGCAGGTTCTATTTCGCTTGGCATTCCGCCGCTATTTTGATATCTGCACATTCTGCTTCATCTATTTTGATCGATGTTGATGCCGCCGGCTGCGAATTTTCCCGTAGGCCGGCAACCTCCCGCAGGGGGTCCATTTGCGGGGAGGGGCGAGAGAGTCGAAATAATCCGGATCGAGGCGCGCCCGTGAGAAAGCCGGGCATGCCATTGAGACCGGCCCTATTCCATACCTATAAGGAGGAGGCTGAACATGAACCGAATAATGAAATGGGGACTGCTGCTGGTGGTAGCGTGCTGCTTCGTGGCCACCGCGGCGACTGCGAAAACGAGGCTCGGCCTGAAGGTGGCGGTGGATGGGCTGGTGCATCCGATGATGTTGCTTTCCCCCCCGGACGGCAGCAAGCGCCGCTTCATCGTGGAACAGCGCGGCACCATCCTGATCCTGATGCCTGACGGCAAGCTGCTGCCCAAACCTTTCCTGGACATCGGCGAAAGGATGGTAAAACTGCGCAAGGACTTCGACGAGCGTGGGTTGCTGAGCATGGCCTTCCATCCTGATTACAAGAACAATGGAAAGTTCTACGTGCATTACAGCGCGCCCATGCGCAACAACACGGGCCTGCGCACGATGCTGTACTGGAACCACACCGCCCACCTTTCCGAGTTCACGGTGTCCAAGGACAATCCGGACGTGGCCGACGAGGCTTCGGAAAGAATCGTGATGCAGGTTGACGAGCCGCAGTTCAACCATAACGGCGGCTCGCTGGCCTTCGGCAAGGACGGCTACCTGTACGTCTCGCTGGGTGACGGCGGTTTCGCGGACGACAATGCCATCGGCCATACCAAGGTTATCGGCAACGGCCAGGACACCTCGAATGTGCTGGGCTCGATCCTGAGGATTGACGTGAACGGCCGGAGCAAGGGCAAGGGTTACGGCATTCCGCACGACAACCCCTTCGTCGGCAAGAAGGGCTTCGCTCCGGAAATTTACGCCTATGGCTTCCGCAATCCCTGGCGCATGTCCTTCGACGCGAAGAACGGCAGCGACCTGTACGTGGCGGACGTGGGGCAAAACAGCTTCGAGAGCGTGGACCTGGCGAAGAAGGGTGGGAACCACGGCTGGCCGGTGATGGAAGGCACCCACTGCTTCGACATGGCCAATCCCAACAAGCACCTGTCGAGCTGCAACAACTCGGGCATGGTGCCACCCATCATCGAGTACGGTAACACCAAGACCCAGAAGGTGGGTTTCGGGCGCTCGGTGACCGGCGGCTACATGTACCGCGGCAAGGCCATCAGGTCCCTGCGCGGCAAGTACGTGTTCGGCGACTGGTCCAAGCAGTTTCTCAAATACGACGGCGCGCTGCTGGTGGCCACGCCTTCCAAGAGGGGCATGTGGAAGGTGGACGAGGTCAAGGTGACCCGCATGAAGTTCAATTCCTACGTGCTGGGCTTCGGCCAGGATGCGGACAATGAACTGTACGTGATGACGACGAAGAACACGGCGCCCACGCGCGCCAATGACATCATCTACAAGATCGTGCGGCCCTAAATCCGGCGCTGGTGGAGTCCGGGTGTGGCATGCGGGCGCATGCCGCACCCTTCCCGCCAAGGGAATCGAGCTACAACAATCCAGATCAATTCATTTGCGGGAGCCCTTTCGTGCGTGCGGTGACGTTTGCGGTCTTGCTGATTTTCCTCTTGCCGTCCCTGGCGGCCCTCGCCGAATCCCCCACCCCGCCCTTCGACCTCAAAGACCCACAGGTCATTGCGAAGGGACGTGAGTTCTTCAACAGAAAATGCGATGGACGCTGCCACGGACAGGATGGACGCGAAGGCATGGCAGGCCCCTCCCTGCGCGGGCGGTACTACTTCACACCGGCCTACATCTATCTCACGGTCGTCAACGGCAGGCCCGGCACGGCCATGCCCCCCTGGAAAGGGCGCATCAGCGACGAGGAAATCTGGCTGGCCGCGGCGTTCCTGATGTCCTTGCAGGACGTCGACTAACCTGATTGTTTCACAGACAGCAATCGGGGGAGCAAGCTCCCCCGAACCCCCCTAACAGGCGGGAGTTGGCTGTCAGGCCAACTCCCGCAATTGGCCGGGGTCCAGGAGCCAATGGCCCCTGGTGGGGCTGTGGGGGCAAAGCCACCACTGCATAATTAGCAAGCAAGAATCAAAATGACATTTTGACCGTTCCGGAAAAACCGCATTGAATCAGTCGAACAACTGTTACTTGGAACCAAATTAGATAACCGGATTTTCCATTATGAAATATCGGGGCTAACCCGCGTTGACAGCATGAGCGGAAAAAAGGGAGCCTTGAGCCCGGGCCCCTTTTGAGGCCGTGCCACGCGCCCCGGCATTGTCCTCCAACGGCAAGGCCCGCCCCAATAGCGCCATGAAAGCCAAAAAGCCAGCCAGCCGCGGAAAGTCCGCCCGCCCGCCGAAACGCGGCGCGCTCAACCTGCGCAAGCGGGCCCACATCGAAGCCTGCCTGGACGACGGGGTGGATCTGGGGCGCAACAGCTTTGCCGCCTACAAGCTCCGTTACAACGCCCTGCCCGGCATATCCCTGGAAGACGTGTCCACGAAAGTGGAGTTCGCCGGCAAGACCATCGCCGCGCCGCTGATTATTTCCTCCATGACCGGTGGGGCAGGCAGGGAGTTCGAGCGCCTCAACCGCAACCTGGCCCTGGGCGCTCAGGCCCTGAACATTCCCCTGGGGCTGGGCTCCATGAAGGTCATGCTCAGCCACCGCGAGGCGGAGGCCAGCTTCAGGGTGCGCCAGACGGCTCCGGACATCATCATCATCGCCAACCTGGGGCTGGTCAGCTTCAATTACGGCCTGCGCTACGAGGACGTTGAGCAGATCATCGAGACCGTGCGGCCGGACCTGTTCGGCCTGCACCTGAACGCCCTGCAGGAGTCCGTTCAGGAGGGCGGGGACACGGACTTCCAGGGCCTGCTGGCCCATCTGGAGGAAATCGCGCGGCGCTGCCCCCTGCCCTTGTACGTGAAGGAGTGCGGCGGGGGCATCGCCCCGGAACTGGTGGGCCGCCTGGCCGCCGCGGGCGCCAGCTACGTGGACATCTCCGGCAACGACGGCACCAGCTGGGCGGCGGTGGAAGGGCGGCTCAGCGGCGACCCCACTTTAGGGGAGTTGTTCAGGGACTTCGGGCTGCCCACGGCCTGGATTCTGGAGCGGCTCACCCCCAAGCTTGCCGGCGGCGCCCGGATCGTGGCCAGCGGCGGCATCCGCAACGGCGTCCAGGCCGCCCAGGCCCTGGCCCTGGGCGCGGATTACGTGTGCATGGCCAGGCCCTTCCTGCTGGCCGCCATGGACTCCGCCGAGGCCGTGGAACAGGTGGGCCGGCGCCTGATCGGCGAGCTGCGCAGGGCCATGTTTCTGGTGGGGGCGAGCCGGGTGGAGCA
>CBDUSX010000102.1:0-8868 GCA_965369935.1 uncultured bacterium | reverse complement strand
CCGTTTCACGGCCGTTTCACGTGAGGCCTAGGGGACACGTTGCCGGGCCGCCGGGAGCGGCGCGTTGTCACGCTCACAAACAAGCGCTCGATCCGGAAACGATATGTACAAACGAATGGTGTTTTACGTGCTGTTCCTGCTGGCCGGCGGCGCCTGCGCATTCGCCAAGCCCTTCGTGTTCACGGCCATCCCCGATGAGGACGAAACGCGCCTGCGGCAGCGGTTCGGCAAGGTGGCCCGCTATCTTTCCCGGGAACTCAACGTCGAAGTCAAATACATCCCCGTCAAGTCCTACGCAGCGGCAATCACCGCCTTCAAGAACAATCAAGTGCAAATGGCCTGGTTCGGAGGCCTCTCCGGCGTGCGCGCGCGCAGGGCCGTGCCGGGCGCCAAGGCCATCGCCCAGGGCTACGAGGACCAGTTCTTCGTCACCTACTTCATCGCCAACGCGGCCACCGGCCTGCGGGAGGGCGAGAGCTTCCCGCGGGGCATATTGGGCAGGACCTTCACCTTCGGCTCCAAAGGCTCCACCTCCGGGCGGCTGATGCCCGAGTTCTACATCCACAAGCACCTGGGCAAATCGCCGGACGAGGCCTTCCGCCGGGTGGGCTTCAGCGGCGACCATTCCCGCACCATCGCGCTTGTGCAAGCCGGCGCCTACGAGGCGGGGGCAGTCAACTTCAAGGTCTGGGAGAACGAGCTCAAGGCAGGCAAAATCGACCCCGGCAAGGTGCGCATCATCTGGCGCACGCCGACATACCCTGACTACCAATGGTCCGTGCGCGGCGGCCTGGACCGTATTTGGGGCGGCGGATTTACAGACAGGGTCAGGCTCTCCCTGCTCGCCATGAAGGATCCCAGCCTGCTGGACGCCTTTCCCCGCAAGGGCTTCGTGCCCGCGGACAACCGTGACTACCGGCCGATCCTGGAGACGGCCAAATCAATCGGGCTGATTGACTGATGGCCATGTTTTCCCTCAAAGGCGCCTCGGGCAGCTACAACGGCATGGTGGTGCTGCACGATATTTCCCTGACCATCGAGGCCGGGGAAAGGGTGGCGCTGGTCGGACCCAGCGGGGCGGGCAAGTCCACCCTGCTGGGGATGCTCTATGCCCAGCAAAGGCAGGACGCCGCCCTGGTGCCCCAGCAGCCGGCCCTGGTGCGCGCGCTTTCCGTGTTTCACAACGTCTACGTCGGCCGCCTGCACCTCCACCCCACCTGGTACAACCTGCTCAACCTGATCAGGCCGCTGAAAAAGGAGCTGGACGCCGTGCGGCCCATCCTGGAAAAGCTGGGGCTGGAGGACAATTTGCTCACGCCCGCCGGCACCCTTTCCGGCGGACAGCAACAGCGCACCGGCGTGGCCCGCGCCCTGTTTCACGGCGGCCCGGCGCTGCTGGGGGACGAGCCGGTTTCCGCGGTGGACAGCCATCAGTCGCGGGTGGTGCTCTCCTCCATCAACGAGACCCACGAGACGGTGGTGCTTGCCATGCACGACGTGGCGCTGGCCCTGGATTACACCGATCGCCTGATCGGAATGAAGCACGGACGGATCATCTTCGACCGTCCCACCAAAGGCATGAAGGCGGGCGACCTGGACGGCTTCTATGCGCCCGACGCCACCTGAGCCGGGACTTTTCCACACCATGAGCCGCTCCCCCGCCGTCAAGACGAGCCTGCTGTTTCTGGCAGCGGCCCTGGTCTGCATGTTCTTTGCGGACCTGGAGATCACCACCCGTCATCCCTGGCTCGAAATCGGGCGCATGGCCCTGGGCGCCGTCACGCCGAACTTTCTGAATTTCGGGCAGCTGATGGAAGCCCTCCTGCAAACGGTGGCCTTCGCCCTGGGCGGCGTGGCCCTGGGCGCGCTGCTGGGCTTCGGCCTGGCGCTGGTCTACCGCTACGCCGCGGTGCGCGCCGGTTGCGCGGCGGTGCGCTCGGTGCACGAGCTGTTTTGGGCGCTGTTGCTCCTGCAGTTCATCGGGCTCAACCCCGTCACAGGGCTGCTGGCCATCGCCGTGCCTTACGGGGGCATCTTCGCCAAGGTCTACTCCGAAATTCTGGAGGAAGCGGACACCACGCCCCTGCGGGCGCTGCCCGGGGGCGCCGGGCACGTCTCTGCGTTTTTCTTTGTGCGCCTGCCCGACGTGTGGCCCCACATGGTCAGCTACACCGCCTACCGCCTGGAATGCGGGCTGCGCTCCAGCGCGGTGCTGGGCTTTGTGGGCCTGCCCACCCTGGGCTTTCATCTGGAGTCCTTCTTCCGGCAGGGCAGGTATTCCGAAGTGTCCGCCCTGCTGATCCTGTTCTTCCTGCTCATCGCCACTTTGCGGTGGTGGGCGCGTCCGCGCCTGCTGCCGCTCTACCTGCTGGGGGTGCTGGTGCTGTTCTGGGGGCCGCTGGAGATTTCGCCGGACAACGTGCTGCGCTTCTTCACCGTGGACATCGTGCCCAGCCCCCTGCGCTCCGCGCAAGCGTTCGACGGCGCCGCCCTGGCCGGGCTGGGGCAGTGGAGCTTTAGCCTGCTGAGGAGCCAGGTGTTGCCGGCGGTCGTGGCGACCCTGCTGCTCACCCAGATCGCCCTTGCGGCCACGGGCCTGATCACGCTCTCGGTGTTTCCCCTGGTCTCCAGCAAGTTTTTCGGCCCGTGGGGGCGGTGGCTCGGCCGGGGCTTCCTGGTGGTGCTGCGCTCCACCCCGGAATACATCCTGGCCTATATTTTTCTCCAGTTCTGGGGGCCGTCCATGCTGCCGGCCATCGTGGCCCTGGCCATCCACAACGGCGCGATCATCGCCCACCTCACCGGCCGGCACGCGGACCAACTCGCCGTCCGGCCCGACGCCCCGCGGGGGCTGAACCTGTACGGCTACGAAATCCTGCCGCGGGTATACGGGCAGTTCCTGGCCTTCCTGTTCTACCGCTGGGAAGTGATTTTGCGCGAGACGGCCATCCTGGGCATGCTGGGCGTGCATACCCTGGGCTTCTACGTGGACAGCGCCATCCAGGACATCCGGCTGGACCGCGCCCTGGCGCTGATCTGCGTCACGGCGCTGTTGAACATCGGAGTGGACGCCTGCTCCCGCCTGATCCGCGGCCGGCTGCGTCTTTCCACCATCCCCGACGTGGCGTAGAGGGGCAGCAAATACGATGGACGTGGTTTCAGAGCAGTGGGGGCGGCGCCCCTGACCTGCCGGAGGCCGATTTTGCACAGGCTCTAGGCCTGTGCCCCGCCGGCCACGACCGCGGAGAGTACCTCGAGCACCTTTGCCGTGTCGTCGTATTTCAAGGTCTGCCAGCCCATGCCGCGGGCGGTCTTCAGATTCACCCCCAGATCGTCAATGAACAGCAGCTCCCGCCCGGGCTTGCCGAGCCGCGCTTCCATCAACTCGTAGATGCCCTCTTCCGGCTTGCGCATGCCCACCTCGGAGGAATCTATCACCTCGTCGAACAGGCCGGGGATGTCCATGCGCGTGCGCCATTGATCGCGCCACTCGGCGATGTTGTTGGTCAGCAGGGCGGTGGGCATCACCCCGCGCACCGCCTTGCAGGCTTCCACGATTTCGGGGCGCAGGCGCATCATAAAGGTGTTGGCGGGGTTGCCCATGAAGTTGCGGGCGCGCTCCAGGTCAATGTGCGTGCCCACCGCGGCCAGGCGTGCGGCGAGGATTTCGGCGAAGTCGTCCAGCGCCATTTCGCCGCGCTCCACCTCGTCCCAGGGGCCGCCGGCGATGAACAGCTCGTGGCGGATGACCTGCCACGCCTCCGGGGGCAACCCCAGAGTTTCCCCGAAGCTGATCACGTTTTCCACGGTGCCTTCCAGAAAGACCCCGCCCAGATCGAACACCACCGCCCTCACCCGCGCCGGGTCAATGCCGTGGATCAGCTTGCCGCCGTCCTTAGTCATCGCTTCCATCCCGCCCGATGTCCCTCTCTGCAACGGTGGTCAGGTGGCGAAGAATCCACTCCTTGAGAAAGGGCGCAATGTCCTTGCTGCCCAGCTTGCCGTCCGCATAGGTGTCCCTGAGCATGCCCAACTCCTTGCTCAGCTCGTCGTTGATGTCCTTTTGCGCGATAAAGCCCGCCCGGTCGAATTTGCGCAGCAGCCTCTCCTCCCGCTTGAAGTGGTCCCTTGCGAACTCGAGCAGTTCGTCCAGGATCGCGTTCAGGATTATTTCGGCTTTCTCCTCGTCGAACGCATTCAGGAACGTCGCCACAAGATCGAGCAGTTTGCGGTGCTCCTGGTCCAGTTCCTCGTTCCCCACCGCGAACGCTTCCGTCCATTCGACAAACTCCGTCGTGGCCGAGCCTTCGTGGGTGTCTGTTTCGCTCATCCAACCTTCCGGGGATTCGTCCAAATGGCGATCCATCGTCTTGCAATAAATTGCGCCGCAAAACATTCCATCAATCCGGCCCTCGCCCGCCCGGCTGTTCGGAACTCCCGCCTATAGCTGGTAGAGCATCAGGTACACCACCACGCCGGTGACCGAGACGTAAAGCCAGATGGGCAGGGTGCGCCGCGCCAGCCGCCGGTGCTTATCGAACTGCCCCCGCAGGGCGCGGTATAAGGTCAGCAACGCCATGGGCACGATCACGATCGCCAGCACAACGTGGGTGATCAGGATAAAATAGTACAGATAGCTCACAGCCCCTTCGCCCTGAAAGGCTCTGATGGGGTAATTATAATGGTAGGTCAGATAGGAGACGAGGAACAGCGTCGAGGCGGCAAAAGCCGCCAGCATGCAGGCCCGGTGGGCCGCGATCCGCTTGCGGCGCACGAAGCCGTAGCCCGCCAGCAGCAACACGCCGGCCAGGCCGTTCAGCCCTGCGTTGAGGGCGGGGAGGTCGGAAAGTTCCAGCATCGCCTTAAGTCATCGCATGGGATAGGGCGCGGGCGCAAGCTCCCGCTTCCCGCCGGTTATGGCCGTTCCCACTGATTTTGGCTGCGCCGGCTGTGCTCAGCCGGTCTCGGGCCGGCTCGCCATCAGCACCGCCAGACCCACCCCCACCGCCGCGAAAGCCGCCGTCACGGCCAGGGCGGCGGCCATGGAGGGGTCGCCCAGGCTGTCGGCCACACCATGGCCGTAAAGCACCCGCCGCAGGGCGGCGAGGCCATAGCTGAGCGGATTGACGGCCATCAGCCACTGAATCACCGGCGAGGCGCCGGAGGCCGGAAAGAACGCGCCGGACATCATCCACATGGGAAACAGCAGCAGGTTCATCACCGCGTGAAACCCCTGCACCGAATCCATCCGCCAGGCGAACACGAATCCCACCGCGCTCAAGGCCACCGCGATCAGGTAGATCAGGCCCATCGCGGCGAGGAATTCCAACGGCCCGTAGGACACGCCGGCGAACGGCGCCAGCAGCAGCAGGATCAGCCCCTGCCCGCAGCCCAGGGTGGCGCCGCCCAGCACCTTGCCCAGCACGATGGCCAGCCGTGGCACCGGGGCCACCAGCACCCCCTGCAAAAAGCCCTCGTTGCGGTCCTCGATGATGGAGATGGAGGCGAAGATGGCGGTGAACAGCACCACCATCAGCAGGGCGCCGGGAAAGAACATCTGCAGATCGCCGAAGCCCGCCCCCAGCACCAGCCAGAATATCAGCGGCGTGCCCACCGCGCCGATGATGCGGTTGCGTTGGCGCACGAAGCGCAGGATTTCCCTGGCCAGCAGGCTCCACACCGGAAGTATGAATGAGGTTGCGGTGTTGCGGCTCATGGCGCATCCGCCTCCCCGTCCAGCCCGCGCCCGGTGAGGGCCAGAAAGACGTCCTCCAGGGTCGGCTTGCCCACCCGCACGGCCCGCACCTCACCCGCGAAGGTCTCCAGCAGCCGCCGGGCAGTGGCCATGCCGTCCACCCCTTCCAGGCGCAGGCCCTCGCCGGAGAGCCGGGCCTTGAGGCCCAGGCGGGCGGAAATCTTTTCCGCCAGCTCGGCCGGCTGCGCGGCCTCGACGCTCACCGTCTCGCCGCCCACTTGCCCCTTCAGGGCGTCGGGGGTGCCCAGGGCCACCAGCCGCCCCTGATCGAGCAGGGCCACCCGGTCGCAGCGCTCCGCCTCGTCCATCAGGTGGGTGGCCACCAGCACCGTCAGCTCGTCCCGCCCGCGCATGGCGCCCAGCACCTCCCAGAAATCCCTGCGCGCCGCGGGGTCCAGCCCCGTGGAGGGCTCGTCCAGCAACAGCACGGGAGGGTTGTGCAGCAGGGCCTTGGCCAATTCCACCCGCCGCTTGAGGCCGCCGGAGAGGGTTTCGGCGCGTTCCCGCCGCCGCTCCTCCAGGCCGAAGCGCGCGAGCAATTCATTCACCCGCTCCGCGAGGCGGCGGCCCGCCATGCCGAACAGATATCCCTGAAAGCGCACGTTCTCCTCGACGGAGAGCTTCTTGTCCAGGCTCGGCGACTGAAAGGCCACCCCCAGGCGATGGCGCACCGCCGCCGCGCGTCCCGCCACGTCCAGCCCGTCAATGGCCGCCTCTCCCTGCGAGGGGCGGCGCAGGCTGGCCAGGATGCGCAGGAGGGTGCTCTTGCCGCTGCCGTTGGGGCCCAGCAGCCCGAACAGCTCGCCGCGCCCGACTTCGAAGGTGACTCCCTCCAGGGCCGTGCGGCCGGGGTAGCGGTAGCCCAGGCCCGCGACGCGGATCATGGCCTGCTCCTCCACCTCGGCGGCGGGCGGGAGCTCTCGGGCATTCGGGGAAAAGCCGGCTTCAGTAGTCATGGGCATCGTATCGCATCAGGTTGCCGCGCCTCGGGCGCGGGAAACCGCCCCGGTGGTGTGGTCATGCTGTCGATGATCATGCAGGGGCTCAACACGGCGGTAGCCGCGCGTATCGAACAGCATCAGCACGAACAGCAGCAGCAGGAACACCACCGACACCTTGAGCAGAATCTTCGCCGTCAAATCGCCGGGCCACAACACCATGCCCAGGGCCGCGGCGAGGAAACACAGGCTAAGCGCCAGCGCCCCATAAAAGTAAAAGAGGCCCGTCAGCCCGATCACCGAAGGGTACATGCTGACCGGCACCAGCACCGCGCTGTAAATCACCAGCTGGCGGCGGGTGGCGCTGCCGCTCGGGTCGAGCACGGGCAGCATGGGCATGCCGGCCTGGGCATAGTCCTTCCGGTACAGGTAGGCGATGGCCAGAAAATGGGGCGGCTGCCACATGAACATGATCAGGAACAGCGCCAGCGCCTCGCGCCCCAGATGACCCTCCGCCGCCACCCAGCCCAGCACCGGGGGCAGGGCGCCGGGTACGGCCCCCACCAGGGTGTTCAACCCGGAATGCCGCTTCAGGGGGGTATAGCACAGCAGGTAGGTGAACACGACCAATGCCCCCACCAAGCCCGCCAGGGGATTGGCCCACCAGGCCAGCAGGGCCACTCCAGCCGCGCTGGCCGCCAGGGCGAAGGCCAGCACGGCCCCGGGGCGCATGCGCCCGGCGGGCAGGGGCCTGTTGCTGGTGCGGGCCATCAGCCGGTCGGTATCCCGCTCCAGGTACTGGTTGAGCGCATTGACCCCGGCGGCCACCAGCAGGGTGCCCAGCAGCACCCGCCCCAGGATTCCCCAGTCGGGCATGAGAGAGGCGGCAAGCAGATAGCCCACGGTGGTCGCCACCAGCACCATGCCGGTGATACGGGGCTTGCTGAGCACGAACACGTCTTGCAGGAACGCGGGAACGGCCGCGAAGCATGCCCATTTGCTGTCCACCCTCATCACGCTCTTCCCCAATGCACGCTCCCAAGCTCAGGCGGCCCCGGCCGCGGCGAATTCCAGCCGGCCGGCCCGCAGGGTCAACAGACCAGCGGTCCCCAGCAAGAGGGCGCCGTTGACCACGTGCAGGGTGGTCAGCAGCACCGCAAGCTGCGTCATCACGGCCAGCGCCCCCAGCAGCGCCTGCAGCACCATCAGCGCGCCCAGGGCCAGCGCCGGACGCAAGAGCCAGCCCTCCCCCCGGTGCCGGGCCAGAGTCTGCCAGAGCACCCCGGCCACAGCCCCGAACGCCACCAGGGCCCCCAGCCGGTGCAGATAATGAATTACGACGGGGAAGGAGGTCAGCGGCGGAATCAGGCTGCCATAGGCCAGCGGAAAATCCGGGATGGCCAGCCCCGCGCTGTTGTGGCGCATGGTCGCGCCCAGCAGCAGTTCCAGCAGAATGGCCCCCACGGCCACTATGCCCCACACGCGCAACCTGCGCGGCGCGGCGTCCCGGTTGCGCAGTTTCATGGCGCCCCAGGCGGGTTGGGTCACCTGAAACAGCATCACGGTGAGCAGAAAGAACAGGTGCGCCAGCATGGCGTGGCCGATGGAAACCGCGGGGGGGAGCAGGAGCAGCACCGTCAACCCTCCCATGGCGCCCTGCACGATCACCAGCAGCACCGCCCCGCCACCCAGCACTTTCACCCAGCGCCGCTCCTCCGCCCACAGCAGCCAGCCACACAGGACGAGGGTGAACAGCCCCACCGTGGCGGCGATCAGGCGGTGGCCATGCTCGTAAAGAATGCCCCCCACCATGGGCGGAAACAATTCCCCATAGGCCAGCGGCCAATCCGGCACGGCCAGGCTGGAGCCCGTGCCGGTCACCAGCGCCCCGGCGGCCAGCAGCACCAGGGTCCCCGCGCAAAGCGCGGCGGCCTGGCCATGGGACCAGCGGATTTTCAGCAAGCGAATGCGTGGGTTCTGGTGGAACACGCTGGCTGGCATGCGCACGATTCCGGGTGGGGCGGGAGGTTTGCGGAGCAACGGGGGGTCTCTTGCCGAACGGGATGTCTACAGTGATCGTGGTTTGTCCCCGCCATCCCGCCAGTGGGCCCCCTGCACACCTTCCCTCATCCTGCCCCGTATTCATGGCATCGTCCAGGGATTTCTCCCCCCGCC
>CBDUSX010000101.1:0-8928 GCA_965369935.1 uncultured bacterium | reverse complement strand
GTCTACAACTGAATGTTGACGCGCTTGGCGATGCCGTCTTCCGTGGCGCGGGCCTGTTTCTTGGATTTGATGGAAACCCAGCCCTCCCGCAGCACGGCGAGGATTTCAATCACCTCATCCACCGCCGCGGCATCCTTCATCAGATTGGCCTCCACGAGCCTGTTGTGCGCGTAAACGTAAATCCGCCTCAGGTTCGCGCCAATCTCGCCGGCTTTTTCGGGACGCAGGGTGGCGAGCAGCTCGGACACGATATCCCTGCCCCGCACCAGATAATTGTGCGCCCCTTCGATGTCGCCTGTGTATATCTTGCTTCTGCCCTTTTTCAGAAAGCGGATGGCGCCATCGTAGAGCATGATGATCAGCCGGCCCTGATCGGCCGTATGGACGTTCGTGCTCTCGTACGCCTTGTAAGGATGTGCTTGTGGCATAACCACCTCATTGGTTGAACATTATCCCTGGCCGAAGCGAATCAGCCTCGCAGATTGACCTTGCGCACCCTGGGATTCTGGCCCGGGCCTGCCGGGCCTGCCGCATCCGGCTGCGCATTCCTGGGCGGGTCCATGTCTTTCCACGCATCCCTGAGTTGCTTGAGCATCTCGACCACTTGTTTGATGCGCTCCACGTCCCGCTCCAGGTTGGCCTCAATCAATTCGTTGAACATGTAGGCGTACAGGCGCTGCAAGTTCAGCGCGATGTCGCCGCCGCGATCCATATCAAGGGAGGCCAGCAACTCCGCAATGATGCTCTTGCCCCGCATCATATTCACGTGGGACTCGTAGCCGTCCCCGCTGGCGAGCTTGTTCACCGCGATGGACAGAAACTTGATCGCCCCATCGTAAAGCAGCACGATCATTTTCCGCTGATCGAGCGTATTGACCGCAGCCTTCTGATAGGCTTTGGAATATTGCCGGTATCCTTGCGTCATTTGCCTTCCTCAACTGCGGCTGCGCGCGGCAGCCGGAATCCGGTTATGGCTTAGAGGCCGGGAAGTCCTCCGCCCCCGCCTCCGCCCCCGATCCCGGGTAGATTCGCGACCTGTCCCGAGAGAAAATTCTGCTGTGAACGGAGGCTGGCAATCTGGCCTTCCAGCTTTGCGAATTTACGCTGCAGGCCTTCCCGCTTCCGTTCGATGCGCTGGTTCATTTGCTCCAGTTGGTCGTCTATGTCGTCGATTGAGGTGCGCAGTCCGTTGGTGATGCGCGACATGGAGCCGATGCGCGGATCGAGCATGTCCTTGATCTGCCGGGCCAGCCTGGCGCCCACCCCTTTGGTGATCTTGATCAGGGCCTCGGGAGCGCCCGGCACCAGTTGCCTTTCGGGCAGTTCCACCAGCAGGCGCAATCCGTTCGCCACGTCACTGTCCTTGTCCCCCCTCAACAGCTGGCCGATGCCTTCGGCAACCTCTCCATTGATGGTGCCTTCCACGTTCTCACCGGCCGTCGAGACACCGCCGATCAGCCCCGGTGTCACCGCGGGAACGCCCCCCGGGCTGGTAATCGCGATGCTGCTCCGGGAGCCGTGGCGCCCGGACGAGATGCGGATGCCGTCCCCCTCCGCGGTGACGCGCACCCGGCGTTCACCGATGATGTCGTCGTTGGTGATCTGGTTTTGCAGCTCGCGGGCGTATTCGGTAAGGGAATAGCTGCCCGGCTGCAGGACGATCTCCTCGGATTCGGCTCCATCCACGTTGAGCACCAGCGAGTTGTTGGTCTCGTCAATCCGGATGGGCTGCTCCAGCGCAGTGCTTTCATAACTGCCCCGGGTGGCCAGCCGGGTGATGTCCACCTCCAGGCCGTCCGGGCTGGCCGGCGTTTCATCGGTCATATTGATGAAGATGATGCCCGCATTGTCCGACACCCCCTTGGCCCGGAAGACGTCGGCAACCTGCCCGAAGTCCTCCGCGATCTCGGAGCGCAACTCCTCCTCGTCCAGCACCAGCAAGCCCTTACTGTCCAGCTGCAAGCCCAGGGCGAAAAGCATGTTCATGGTCAGGGGCAGGCCGGAAACCGTATTCAGAACCTGCTCGTTGAGGATGTTGCGGATCTGGCTCAGATCCGCGTCTCCCAGCAGCGGCCCCGCCTCGTTGGTATCCGGGTCGAACCTGATCAACTCATTGATGAGCAGGGCGATCTGGTTGAATTCGTCGGTGAATTGCTTGATGGTCTCGACGGCCGTCTCGATGTCCCCGGTCACCGTAATCGTAACGGGCTTCTCGCTGGTGGTCACCAGAGTCAGCTTGACCCCTTCGATCACCTCGTTAAATTCGTTGGTGGAGTTGGTGATCTCCAGTCCACCTCCCAGTTCCGTCGCCCCGAAGCGGATCAACGCGTCCTGGGCCGGCTGGATGGTCGAGGTGCGGGTGCGCACGGTGAACGAATCCTCGCCGAACACGCGCCCGGGACCGAACGAGATGGACAGGCCCGAATCGAAAGGCAGGGGCGTAGCAATGACGTATCCGGCGCCGATGTTGAGCGAGCCGGAATTGCCCTTGTCATCCTCCCAGCGCACCTCGAGACCGCGGGTGGTGCCCACGGCGCCGTCCCGGGTGGCGGTGAAGGTGTAGACCTTGGATTCGTCCCCTTCGAAAACGCCGGTGATCTCCCGTGCGCTCGTGCTTTGCCGCGGCCCCAACTCCTCGGGAAAATCGGGTTGGATCTGGAAGCCCAACTCCTCTGCTTCCTCTTCCTCCGGCGGCACGAACTTGGTGATGTCGAGGATTTCCGCGGGAATTTTGCGTTCGGAGTCGGGCAGCCACCATTTGGAACTGGTCTCCGGCGCCGTCACGTCGAAGGTGGCTTTCGCGCCTTCAACGAGCACACCCTGGTTCAAGGCCATGGTGAGGCCGTCGGTGAGGGCCACCTTGGTGC
The DNA here is from genome assembly GCA_965369935.1 of uncultured bacterium. Taxonomy (GTDB): domain Bacteria; phylum SAR324; class SAR324; order SAR324; family JACQKK01; genus JAPUIH01. Next base: position 6,061 of record CBDUSX010000101.1, on the reverse strand, counting down.
CGGCCTGATATCCCCGGCCCACCCGTACCTGGCCCGACTCGCCCGTCTCCGCTTCCCAGCGGATGGCAAGGTCCGCGGCCGCGCCGATCTGGCCGCCGCCCACGACGGTCAAGGTGAAGGTCTGGTCGTCCTCGCCGGTGTAGTCGCCCTCGATGATGGGCTCGCCGAACTGCGCCTGGCGCTTCCATGCGCTGGGCTGGGTGGTTGCGGCGGCGCGCTCCTCGGGCGTGAGCCACCAGAACAGGTTGGATTTCTCTGCGCGGGTGAGAAAGGTGAATTCGTCGGCAACGACGATCTCGCCCTGGCTGACGATCAGGCTCAGGCCGTCGGCGAATTCGATGGGCTGGCCGGGCGCGTAATTGAAGCTGTCGAGTTCCAGCACACCGGAGCGGCCCGTTTCGTCGCGCCAGCGCAGTTGCAGGATGTTATCCTCACCCACGATCCCCGTGTGAATGGCGGTGAAGGTGAAGGTATGGTCTTCCTCTGCGATGTTTTGGCCCACCACCCTCACGATCGCGGTGGATGCGCCCAAGCCCGTGGGCCTCGCGCGATCAACCTCCGGCGGCCCCAGGCCCTTCCAGTCGGAAGGCTCGTCCACGGCATTGAGGAAGTTCGGCGTTTCACCGCCGTCCATGTTGATTTCCAGCACGATCCTGCCTTCCGAGCCCGTTTTTTGGCTGGTCAGCACGAGCTGATAGGGCTTTTCCTTTTCCCCGATGTTGATGATGGTGGCGTTGACCTCCTCGGTGGCGTTGTCGATGGCCTCCTTGAGCCCGCTCAGCGAGTTGTTGCTCTGGTCAATCACCACGTTCACCGAAGCGCCGTCGCCCACGGTGATCTTGAAGGTGCCCGTACCCACGTCCACTTGGGGATTCTCGTAGTTCTGGGAGGCGATCTGGTGGTTGAGGGCCAGCCGGTCCACGATCAGGGTGTTCTTGCCCGGCTTGGCGCCCGCGGTGGCGGTGGCGGTGACCACCGACTCATCGCTGGATTCCACGATCTTGCCTTCCCAGATGGCCTGGTCGGACAGATTCTGGGAGGTGGCCTGAAAGGCTTCCAGATTGGTTTTGACGAGATTGAAGGCGTCCAGTTCGATCTGGGTTTCGGCGCGGCGGTCTTCCACCGGCAGCAGGCGTCTCCGCTCCACGCGGATGATGGCTTCAATGGTCTGGTCGGTGTTGAGACCGGAGGCAAGGCCCGAGATGCTGTTGGCCCGGGCATTGGTCAGCCTGTCGTCCGCCGCCGTATTGCGGCGGGTTTGGCGCGGCGGGCTGGCCGGCAAGTTGGTGTTGATTTCGGTCATAATTTTCCGCTCGGTCGCTTGCGACCCGGTTTACGGGGAATTTATTGCCCCGTGCAATAATTTAAGCCTCTGATTAAACAGGGCAAAGTTATAGCTTGGGCCCCTAGGGGGCGTTGTCTGTCAGAAGTTCAAGAAACATTCCACCGTTCACTCGTTTATTGCGGCCTGGAATTGAGCAATTGCAACACAGACTGCGGCGTCTGATTGGCCTGGGCCAGCATCGCCGTGCCCGCCTGGAGCATGATCTGGTTGCGGGTAAGGTTGGTCACTTCCTCGGCCATGTTCGCGTCCCGCAGGCTGGATTCCGCCGCGGTCAGATTTTCGTTGGAAATGCGCAGGCTGTTGGTGTTGCTTTCCAGGGTGTTCTTCTGGAACGCGCCCAGGGTGGCCCGCACGCTGGACACCTTCCCAATGGCGTCGTCAACGAGCAAAATCGCGTCCGCCGCCCCCTGGGAGTCGGTCACGTCAATTTCCCTCAAGCTGGTGAATCCACTGGCGTTGGGAATTCCGGTGCCGAGTTCCTGGGACTTGATGTCCAGCAGGGAAACCTTCACCTGGCTGCCCCGCGTGGGGCCCACCTGAAAGGCCAGCGAATTCTGGGTGACGTGGACAAATCCTTCCACCTCTTCTTCCACTTCCGCCGGAACTTCCCAGGAGAACACGGTGAACTCGCCGTCTTCCTGCTTGCCCATGCTCCGCGCACCGACGATGGGCAGCACCAGATCGCCCAATTCCTGAATCTCGGGATTGGGCACTGAACCGCCGTCGGGACCTTCCACAAACCTGGGTACGCGGCGTTTGATGGTGCGGGTGGAGTTGAATTTCACCGTCAGCCCTTGCGGATCGGTGTTCTTGGGGGCAATCAGGAATTCCCCCCGGCCCACGCCGATGTTTCCGTCTATGGTGCCTTCCACGTCCCGGCCCAGCGAGGGTTGTTCGATCATGTCCGGCTCAGCGTTGAGCACATGCGCGACCGTGCCCGATACGTTGAAACTGGGTTCGCTGCCGAATTTCTTGTGGCGCACCACCAACACTCGATCGTCCCCGCTTTGCGTCACCTCGCCGGGCTCTTCGGCATCGAGGAAGATGTCCACGGCCAGCCCGCCTTCGTCCGCCATCCGTTGCAGGCGCTGGGCGACGAATTCCCGGATCCCGCGTTCCGCCTGGGGCCGGGTGAGAGTGGGCACCTCCTTGAGCGCGCCGTCCACCAAGGCCTTGATGACCTTGCTGTTGCTCTTGTCGTTGGTGGTAAAGGTGATGTTCTTCCCGCCTTCGGAAAGGGTGATCTTGAAGGGGCGCACGCCGCCGTGCTCGTCTTCCACGAGGAAATCTTCCAGCACGATGGGAAGCACGCCGCGCTTTTCGGCCCGGGTGGCGGGATGGGTGATGTTGATCTCGAATCCGTCCGCCGGCGAAGGCCTGGTGTCCGGTGAGGCGGAAATGAATTCCAGCCCCTCGCCCACGGCCACGCCGTTGGCGCCGTTGCTGCCGTCGAACAGGGTACGTCTGCCGAACTGGCTGGTGCGCGCGATGCGATCCACGGTGTCCAGGGCGTTTTCAACTTCCGCCTGGTCCGCGGCCAGCATCTTGTCGTCGTTGGCCCCCTCGTTCGCGGCGTGGATGCCCCGTGTGCGTATGCTCACCAGCAGCCGGTTGATCTCGTTGAGGGTGGCTTCCGCCGTTTGCACCATTGAAATGGAGGATTCGGAGTTTCTGATGGCCTGATTAACCGAGGCGATCTGGCCGCGCATCTGCTCGGAGATCACCAGCACCGCCGGCCCGTCCGCGCCGCGGTTGACCCTGAGTCCGGAGGACAGCCGCTCCAGCGTCTTGGACATGTCCTCGTCGGTCTTTTCCAGGTTCCGCAGGGCGTTCAGCGCGGGGATGTTGTGGTTGATCCGAAATGCCATTGTTCTGTGTCTCCTTCGCACCGCCGGTTTGCGTCGTTTCCGTGTCATCCGCCGGCAGGTGCCGGGCCGCGATGCGTCGTGCGGCTCCGGGTTGAGTCTTCCTTCAAGCTACCCCTGTTATCGGCGCTCCCCGGACATTCTTTAACGGGGCGATTTATTTTTTCCGGGCGCTCCGTTGAGGCCCCCCGCGGTTTCTCCGGCGGCTGCCGGCGCGGGCCGGAAGCGGGCCGGTAAGCGCGCCTCCGATTGGACAGGGAGTTCATCGGCGCATTCGCGGAAACCTTGAGCGCGGACGCGCCCCGGGCGCGCGGGACGCCGTGCCCTGCCGGGCGGAAGGCCGCGCCGCCGGGCCGGGGGCGGGAGCGGCGGAAAAATAGGTTTGCGGATTGGCGCCTGATACGTGAATGTAGCCTTTTCCACTTGAATTGAACGGGCAGCGGCTGGAGCGTCGCCCGTGCCGGAGGTATCCGGAACGGAGCAGGCGGAGAAACCCCCGGCGGCGCCCGCCAGGCAGGAAAGCATATGAATCCACTGCACGAGGGATTGATCAAGGAGCGTGTCCCGGAGCCCCATGTGATGGTCATCTTCGGGGCCGGAGGCGACCTTTCCAAGCGCAAGCTGATTCCCGCGCTCTATACCCTGGCGCGGGAGCGGCTGCTGCCCGGAGGGTTCGCCATGCTGGGCACTGCCAACCGCGAACTCGACGACAAGGGCTTCCGCACCGAGATGCGCGAGGCCTGCGACCGGTTCGCCCGCCTGAGGCCCGTAGACGCGGCCCTGTGGCGCAACCTCTCCAGCTCCCTGTTCTACCAGCAGGGAAACTTCGGCGACCCGGCCTTTTACAAGGCGTTGCGGGAGCGGCTGGAAGACATCCGGGACAAGCTGGGCATCGTCCCCAACACCCTGTTCTACCTGTCCGTGCCCCCTTCGGTGTTCCCCATGATCGTGGACAACCTGGGCGCGGCGGGCCTGGTCTCCCGCGAGCGCAGCCCCTGGACGCGCATCATCGTGGAAAAGCCCTTCGGCCGGGACCTGGAATCCGCCCGCACCCTGAACCGGGAATTGAAGCAGGTGTTCCGGGAGTCCCAGATTTACCGGATTGACCACTACCTGGGCAAGGAGACGGTGCAGAACATGCTGGCCCTCCGCTTTGCCAACGGCATCTTCGAGCCCCTGTGGAACTCCCGCTACGTGGACAACGTGCAGATCACCGCGGCGGAGCCCATCGGCATGGAAGGCCGCGGCAGCTACTTCGAGGAGGCCGGCATCCTGCGCGACATGGTGCAGAACCATCTGTTCCAGGTGCTCTGCCTGACGGCCATGGAACCGCCGGTGAGCATGGAGGCCGGGGCCGTGCGCGACGAGAAGGTGAAGCTCCTGAAGGCCCTGCGCCCCATCCCCCCCCGCGAGATGGACAAATACGTCGTGCGCGCCCACTACGCCATGGGGCGGGTGCTGGGCGAGGCCGTGCCGGGCTACCGGGAGGAGCCGGGGGTGGCGAAGAATTCCACCACGGAAACATTCGTGGCCCTGAAGCTGTTCATCGACAACTGGCGCTGGGGCCACGTGCCTTTCTTTTTGCGCACCGCCAAGCGCATGCCCAAGAAGGTCACGGAAATCTCCATCACTTTCCGCAAGGCGCCCCACCTGATGTTCGGGAGCAACAGCGCCCGCCCGCCCGCGCCCAACGTGCTGGCCATCCGCATCCAACCGGACGAGGGCATCGCCCTGCATTTCGGCTCCAAGGTGCCCGGCCCCTCCACGGACATCGCGCCGGTGAACATGGAATTCCGCTACGGCACCTCCTTCGGCCAGGAGCCGCCGGAGGCCTATGAGCGCCTGATCCTGGACGCCATGCTGGGCGACGGCACCCTGTTTATCCGGGACGACGAGACGGAAACTTCCTGGTCGTTCATCTCCCGCATTCACGAGGCCTGGAAGAAGCAGAAGAAAAAGAACCTCCCCACCTATCATGCGGGCACCTGGGGGCCGCCGCAGGCGGACCTGCTGATGGCCGGCTCCGACATCAAGTGGAGAAACCCGTGAGCGCCGCCCAGGAAAAATGCATGACCCTGGCCGCCGGCCAGGCCGTGGATCCCGCCGCCGTGGAGGACTACCTGACCGGACTGTGGCGCCAGGCCGGGGGCATGGCCGGCAAGCAGGGCGGGGGCAACGTCACCCGGGCCTGCCTGTGGAATCTGGTGGTCTACAACCCCAGGTCCCGCAAGCGGTTCAAGGACGCCTCGGGCCACGGCTATGGGCTGCGCCACCTGCTGGACGAGGTGATCCTCTCCCTGCCCGCGCGCATCCTGCGGCTGGAGTTCGCCGAGGACAGGAAGGCGCTCCCGCCCGGCAAGGGCGCCGTGGCGTGGGTGGCGGCCAAATGCCTGGATCATCCGGGGGGCAAGCGCCAGATATACGGGGAGGAGGTGAACCTGCAGGTGTTCGGCAAGTCCGGGGACTCGCACTTTCCCTCCCTGGTGCGGGCCCTGCTTCAGCCCAGCCTGCCCATCGCCCTGCTGGGGCTGGACGACCTGCCCCACGAAGGCTGGATGCTGCGGCAGTTGCTGCAACTGTGCAACCGCGTGCTGGTGGACAGCCAGAGCCCCGAGTACGCCTGCGACCTGGAAAAGATTCATGAGTTTCTCGCTGCCACCCCCGCCTACATCGTGGACGTGGGCTGGATGCGCCTGGCCCCCCTGCGCTACCTGCTGGCCGGGTTCTTCGATCCGCCGGGGATGGCGGCCAAGCTGAAGCACATCGAGCGCATCACCGTCGAGGCCACCCCCGGCGGACGCAACACGGGCCTGCTGCTGCTGGGATGGCTGCTCTCGCGCAGCGGACACGC
>CBDUSX010000100.1:0-8952 GCA_965369935.1 uncultured bacterium | reverse complement strand
ACCACCTGGCACGCCGCCGGGCTGGTGGGCCAACTGCGGGCGACGGCCAACATGACACGGCTGGCGCAATACACCACCACCCTTTTCGCCACCCTGGAGCAGGAAACCGGGCAGGCGACCGGGTTCAAGCAGAACGGCAGCCTGAGCATCGCCACCAACGAGGAGCGGTTCGAGGAACTCAAACGCGGGGCCTCCATGGCCCGTACCTTCGGGCTGGAAGTCGAGGTGATCGGCAACGACACCCTGAAACGCATGTGGCCGTTGATCGACGCTTCGGACGTGGTGGGATCGGTCTACCTCCCCATGGACGGACAGACCAACCCGGTCGACACCACCATGGCGCTGGCCAAGGGCGCCAGGATGGGCGGCGCCAAGATCGTTGAGGATGCTCGGGTCACTGCAATCCATACGCGGCAGGAAGGCCGTTACCGCACGGTCACGGGAGTGGCCACCGACGATGGGGACATCCGCGCGGAACTCGTCGTGAACTGCGCGGGCATGTGGGCCAGGGAGGTGGGCCGGATGGGTGGGGTCAACGTGCCCCTGCAGGCATGCGAACACTTCTACGTGGTGACCGATCTGATGGAGGGCCTCTCCCCCAACCTGCCAATCCTGCGCGATACGGGCGGGCGCGCATACTACAAGGAGGACGCAGGAAAACTCCTGCTGGGCGCCTTCGAGTCCCACGCGAAGCCATGGGGCATGGGGGGCATTCCGGAGGACTTCTGCTTCAGCCGGCTGCCCGAGGATGTGGAACACTTCCTGCCCGTGTTGCAGCAGGCCACCCGCCGCCTGCCCACGCTGGAAACCACCGGCATTCACACCTGGTTCAACGGCCCGGAAAGCTTCACCCCCGACGTGCGTTACCTGTTGGGCGAGGCGCCCGAAGTCCGCAATTTCTATGTCGCCGCGGGGTTCAACTCCATCGGCATCCAGTCCGCGGGCGGAGCGGGAAAAGTGCTGGCGGAATGGATCGTGGCCGGGCACGCCCCCGTGGATTTGTGGGATGTCGATATCCGGCGCATGTTCCCCTTCCAGGGCGAGGCAGCCTACCTCGAACAGCGCGCCTCGGAAGCCTTGGGCCTGCTCTACGACATGCACTGGCCCTACCGTCAGTTTGAAACCGCGCGCGGCATCCACAAATCGCCCTTGCACGGCCGGCTCGCGGCGCGGGGCGCGTGCTTCGGCGAAGTGGCGGGCTGGGAGCGCGCAAACTGGTACGCCCCCGAAGGCGTCGCGCCCCGCTACGAGTACAGCTACAAAAGGCAGAACTGGTTCCCTTTCGCCGCCGAGGAACACCGGGCGGTGCGCGAGGCGGTAGGGCTCTTCGACCAGACGTCCTTCGCCAAGTTTCGCGTCCAGGGCGCCGACAGCGAGGCCGTGCTGCAACGCATCTGCGCGAACGACGTGGGGGTGGCGCCGGGCAGGATCGTCTATACCCAGTGGCTCAACGACCGTGGAGGCATCGAGGCGGACCTGACCGTGACCCGGCTGGCTGAGGATGCCTACCAGGTCGTGACCAGCGCCGCCACCGCCCTGCGCGATTGGACGTGGCTAAACCGGAATATCCCCGATGCGGCAAGGGTTTCCGTTACGGACGAGACCTCCGCCTACGCCGTGATCGGGCTGATGGGCCCCCATAGCCGCGCGTTGCTGGCCGGCCTGACCGATGCGGACCTGTCCAACGAGGGCTTTCCTTTTGGCTGGGCCCGCGAAATTACCGTGGCCGGGGTGCCGGTGCGCGCGCTGCGCATCACCTACGTGGGCGAGTTGGGTTGGGAGCTGTATATTCCCACGGAATTTGCGGTTAAGGTGTTTGATGAACTGGCCGCCGCCGGAGGCGCGTATGGACTCAGGCTGGCGGGAATGCACGTGCTGGATTCGTGCCGCATCGAGAAGGGCTACCGGCACTGGGGTCATGACATAAGCGATGAGGACACGCCGCTGGAGGCCGGCCTCGGGTTCGCCTGCGCCTTCGGGAAGGGCGTGCCGTTTACCGGCCGCGACGCCCTTCTGTCCCGCAAGGAGGAGACCCCCGCACGCCGGCTCGTGCAGTTTGCCCTGGAGGATCCCTCCGCTCTGCTGTATCACAATGAACCCATCTACCGGGACGGCGGGATCGTGGGGCACATCACTTCGGGCAATTACGGGCACACCCTGGGCAGGGCGGTCGGACTGGGTTATGTCCGGCATCCGGGCGGCGTGACGCGGGACTTTATCCGCTCGGGAAGCTACGAAATCGAGGTCGCCTGCGAACGCATCCCGGCACGCGCGAGCCTGAGGCCACTCTACGACCCGGATAGCAAGCGTATCCGGGCATAGCGGGAAACCTGGGCGCCCCGCAACGCGGTTGGGTGGCTGCGGGCGGGCCGGCACACTGGCAAGGATGAGAACAGCGATGGCCGCATCAAGCTATCTGTACGGTCCCCACGAAGAGGAAATGCTGGGCAGTTGGCCCTACAGGCCCACGGTGCGTGGAACAAAACACGCCTCGGTCGCGGGGCATTACCTGGCGGCCCAGGCCGGGTTCGCCATTCTCGAGGCCGGCGGGAACGCCGTGGATGCGGGGGTCGGCGCGGGGATCGTGGAGACGGTGGTTGAGTCGGATCAGGTAAATTTCGCGGGCGTCGCCCCGATCATGATTTATCTGGCGGACTCCGGCGAGGTGGTCACCATCAGCGGTGTGGGCACCTGGCCCAAGGCGGCTTCCTGCGAGTTCTTCCAAAATGAGCACCAGGGAGAAATTCCCGAGGGACTGCTGCGCACCATCGTACCGGCGGCCCCCGCCGCATGGGTCACGGCCCTGCAACACTACGGGACGATGTCCTTCGCGGAGGTTGCCCAGGCGGCCATCAGGCTTGCCCGCGACGGCTTTCCCATTCACGCCTACACCGCGGCCGAAATCCGCCGGCACGAGGAGTTCTACAGGCGCTGGCCCGCCAACGCGGCGATCTACCTGCCCGGCGGAAGCCCTCCCCAACCCGGCCAGCTATTCGTGCAGAAAGACCTGGGCGCCACCCTGCAATACCTGGCCGACACGGAGGCCGCGGCGGGCGGGAGCCGCAAGGAAGGCCTGCAGGCCGTTCACGACGCTTTCTACCGCGGAGACGTGGCGGACGCCATTGTGCGATACCACCGCGAACAGGGGGGCTTGCTCACGGCAGAGGACCTGGCGGGAATCCGGGTGGAGATCGAACCGCCGGAACGGGTGAAATTCGGGGGCAGGGAAATCTGCACCTGCGGATTCTGGAGCCAGGGCCCGATGCTGCTCCAGGCATTGAACCTGTTGGAGGGCTTCGACCTGGCAGGACTGGGACACAATTCGGCGCGCTACATTCATACGCTGGCCGAGGCGCTGAAACTCGCCTTCGCCGACCGGCACTATTATTATGGCGACCCACGCCTTGTGGACGTGCCGGGAGCGCGGTTGCTTTCAACAGAATACGCCCAGCAGCGCCGCGCGATGATCAGGGAGGAAGAGGCATGGCCGGAAATGCCCCCGCCGGGGGAACTGGGGCGGCAGCTGCCCGCGGCGCCTCTTGGGGCCGCGCCGGTGGAGGAGCGCGGGGGGATGGAACAGGATACCTCCTTCGTCTGCACCGTGGATCGGCACGGCAACGTATTCACCGTTTCGCCCAGCGATCCGTCTTATGACATGGAGGTCGTGCCCGGCACGGGGCTGGCCCCTTCCTCGCGTGGCACGCAGTCGTGGACGGATCCGCAACACCCCTCCTCGGTTGCGCCCGGCAAACGGCCCCGGCTCACGCCCAACCCCGCCATGGCCTTGCAGGACGGGCGGCCGTGGCTGGCGTTCGGCACGCCGGGGGGCGATATTCAACCTCAGGCAATGCTGCAGGTGCTCCTGAACATCGCCGTATTTGGCATGGAGCCTCAGACGGCGGTGGAGGCGCCACGCTTTGTCACCCGCAGCCACCCGGACTCCTTTTCACCCCATCGCTATTTTCCGGCACAGCTCAACCTGGAAGGCCGCATTTCGCGGGAGGCGGGCGAAGCACTTTCCGCAAAGGGGCACGACGTGCAGTGGCTGCCGGATCGTACCGCCCGCACCGGCGGCGTGTGCGCGGTATTGTTCGAGCAGGATACCGGCGTCTTCCATGCCGCAGCCGATTTCCGCCGGGCCGGCTACGCACTGGGGTGGTAGACAGAGCGGAGTGATCTGCCCCCCTGAGATCGATCCAGTTTAAGCGTTAGAGTTTTGGCTGGCCCGATCAAGGAGGGCAAATTACTTTTACCGCTGGTATCGCCGTTATCGGGAGAAGGGCCACGGCGGCTTGGCAAATCGGCCACCGCTTTCGCCGCGCTTGGCAATGGCCGCCTTCTGTTGGCTGGGCTATTCGGCTACCGTCTGCTGTGCGATCCCGGCGAAATGTGGCATCACCTCCTCGCCCACCCGCTGAAAGAGTTCCATCATCTTGGTGCGAGGGGTGGTGAGCGGCGTGCTGAGGTTGATGTATTCCAGGCCGGGAAACTTCTCCTCCAGCCCCTTCAAATGTTCGACCAGCTCCTGCGCCGTGCCGGCGAACCACGACCCCAGTTTCATATAGTGCTCGACGGTCGGCACGCCCGCCTCGTCCCAGCCGCCGCGCTTGGCAATGGCCGCCTTCTGTTGGTCGGTTAATCCCGGCAGGAACCCCAGCGGGGCGAACATTTTGGCATGCTCCTCGAAAAGGGGCTTGATCTCCCGGATCGCCTTTTCCCGCGTCTCGGCGACGTAGAAATGGATGCCGATGCAAATTCCTTCGCCCAGAGCCAACTCGCGGCCGGCCCGCGCCCCCGCTTCCTGGAACGCCCTGATCGGGCCCTCTTCCATCGTCGCGGCGCCGCCTCCGACGAAGCCCCTGATGCCGTGCTTCATCATGAAATCGAGGCCCCGCTGCTTGGCGCTCACCACCGGCTGCCAGCACTCGACGGGCGTGTTCAAGGGCCGCGGGACGAGGCTGATCTCCTTCAGATCGTAGCCCCGGTAGGGCACCTGGGCCGGCAGTTTATAGTACTTGCCCTCGTGGGAGAAGGATTCCTCGCTGAAGGCCTTGAAAATGATTTCGACCTGCTCCTCGAAAAGATCGCGATTGGCGTCCTGATCCAAAAGCGGCGCCCCGAAGGTTTCGACCTCGCGCGTATGATAGCCGCGGCCGATCCCGAAGATGGTGCGGCCCTTGGTCAGAATGTCGGCGGTGGCGAAATCCTCCGCCAGGCGCAGCGGGTGCCACATCGGCGTGATGTTGAAGCCGCAGCCCGTCTTGAGGCGCTTGGTGACGTGGGAAAGATGCACCGCCAGCATGAGGATGTTGGGAATGACCTCGTAGCCCTCGTGCTGGAAATGATGCTCGGCGAACCAGATCGAATCCCATCCGAACTTGTCCATCGTCTTCGCGACGGCTTCCGATTTTTCGAAGACCGAAGCAAGCTCGTCGTTGCTGAAGCGCCGCTCATTGGCCGGTGTCGCGCCCTGGCCGTGGTCGGGAAAGTCAATGTGGCCCGGATAGACAGTGGTAAATTTATTGATCATGGCGCGTACCCTTCCGTCGGTCTTCAGGTTATTCGTTGCGGATGACGCTCCAGGGTCACCCTCTTCCCCCCCCCCCCCGGCGCATTGCTTGGTTGCCCCCCCGGGCCGTTGCTAACGGGGCAGGCCCGAGAGCGCGGCCAGGAATTTCCGGATGCGCGCGGCGTTGGCGCCCACGTCGCTCCGTCCCACCCGGGAGACGGAGCGCAGGTCCAGGCGGCTGCCGCCTTCCACCGGGGTGATGCGCACCACCACGTCGTCCTTGAAGCCGAACCAAAAGGTGGTGTCCGTGGCCTCGATACGGCCCTCCTCCGGCGCCGCGGCGGCGATTTCCCAGCCCAGCTCCCGCGCGGCCTGCAGGGCGTGGCCGAACAGGGCCCCCGGACTCATGCGGTAAAATTGCGGGGCGAGATCGGGATAGCCCGCCCGCTGCTGGGCGGCAATCTCGGGGCCGCCGTAGCTTGCGGAATTTGGGGCATCGCGCCGCTTCGCCAGGATATCCACGAAACCCGGCGGATTTTCCGTGTCGGTGGAAATATCGTGGATGGGCGGAACGGAGCGCGCCTTTTGCAATTGCAACAGGGGCGGGCCGAAAGCAAAGCAGGCGATCACCAGGGCGGGCAGCAGGACGGCGATGGGCCGCCGGAGGCCAAGGGCCAGCGCCGCCACCATACCCGGCAAGGCGAACACTGCCGTGCCAATCCCCAAATAGCCGCTCCACCTCAGCACCGCGAAGCCGGCGCGGTAATCCCACCAGGCCAGCCGGTGCCCCAGCCCCGCCAGCCCGGCGCCCGCCACGGCCGTCAGGGCGGCGGCAAGCGCGATCCAGCCCACGGCGGCGATGGTCCGCCGCACCCGCCCGGCTCGTTGCGCCCGGGCCGGGCCTCGATATCTCGCGGCGCCTCGTCTCATCCGAATGGCCATGCAAGTCACCTATAATCGGCGAGCTTTCGCTGGGTGGACGATTTAGCCATGGCGAATCCCTACCCTTACGTCATTATCTGCGTCAGGGGCTCACACTATCAAATTGGGGCGTGGGGACAAATGGGGGCAGGCCGGCGCTGCCATCCATCAGGCCGGCCTGGGCCAGCGTGCCGCAACCAGGGGCAGCACCTCCTCGACCAGCCGCTTCGTCTGCGCCAGCATCTCCTCGTCGCCTTGGGCGGCCGGCCGCAAAATGAACTTGTAAGCGCCCGCATCCACAAACTCCGCGATTCGCGTCACGATCGTGTCCGCGTCCCCTATGGTAAAGTGTTCGAGCGGGTCTTGGCCCGTGCGCTTTCGGTAGGCGTCCATTATTTGCGCCATGCCGGGGTCATTCGTCCGGCCGAACCGGAACGGAAAACCGGCGCCGTAGTGGTCTTCATCGATGGCGCGGCCCGCCTCCGCGGCGGCGGCTTTGATGCTTGCAACGACCCTCGCCACTTCGGCGGGCGTTTCGCGGCCGGCCTGCCAGCCGGTACCGTAGCGGGCCGTCCGCCGGATCGCGGCTTCGGAAGCGCCGCCGATCCACATGGGCAGTTCGGGCTGCACCGGCTTGGGTGAAATGGACGCTCCCGACAAGTGAAAATGCACCCCCTCGAAGTCGACGCTGTCCTCGCGCCACAGCCGCCGTACGATCTCCAATCCCTCGTCCGTCCTGAGTCCGCGCGTGGCGGTGTCCTGGTGCAGCGCCTTCCAATCCGCCGCCAGGGGGCTTCCTATCCCAAATGCGGGCAGCAGGCGTCCCTCGGACAACACGTCAATGGTGGCGCATTGCTTAGCGAGCAGCACGGGGTCGCGCAGGGCCATGGAGACCACGTTGAATCCGAATTTCAGGCGCCGGGTTCTGCCCGCGAGCGCACCCATCGCGGCGACACATTCCAGAATGGGTTCGCGGCTGATCACGCGATCTGTCTGCCACAAGGAATCGACGCCGCCCGCCTCGCAAAGGTCGACCCAGCGCCAATATCCGTCCGCCCCGGAAAATGGAAATTCCATCAGACCCAAACCGACCGCCACGGACTTCGTCATGTGACTCTCCAGGTGGTTGACGTTACTCACCGCCGGCGTGCGGCGGTCTGCCCCCAAAGCATCGTACGGCCGGGCCGATCCATCCCGCTGGATCGCCGCCCGCAAAGTACGAAAGGGCCGCCCGCTTCGGCCCGCGCCACGCAAAAGAGCCGGTGAGCCGCGGACGCTTGACCTGACGGTGCACCACGTCGAGTTGCTGGCGGAGGGCAGCGTTCTCCAGCGCCAGGCTTCGCCGGCTCCCAAGGCCGGAGAAAAAACTTCGGAGGAGGAAAATCAGGAGGCTATTCATGGCCCGTGAGCAAACCGCGGTGAGGGCAAACTGTCAATGATCTCCCGCCACGAGGTTTTGGCTATGGACACCCTCTCCCGCCAGCCCGCCGCTACCCCGCGGATTCCCCACGCAACAGACGGCGCAGCATCTTTCCGGCGCCGCTGAAGGGCAGCGCATCGCGGAACTCCACGCTGCGGGGCGCCTTGTAGGCGGCCAGATTTTCCTTGCAGACCGCGACGATCTCCGCCTCGCTTATTTTGCCGGCGTATTCCGCCTTCGGCACCACGAACGCCTTCACGATCTCCCCGCGGTAGTCGTCCTCGATCCCCACCACGGCCACCAGCTTCACCGCCGGATGGGTGTAGATGGCCTCTTCCACCTCCCGGGGCCAAATCTTGTAACCGGCGGAATTGATCACGTCCTTCAGCCGGTCCACGACGGTGAAGTAGCCCGTCTCGTCCATGGTGCCCACATCCCCGGTGCGCAGCCAGCCCTGCTTGAGCACGGCTTCGGTTTCCCTGGCCTGGTTCCAATAGCCTTTCATCACCTGGGGCCCGCGGATGACAATCTCGCCCACTCCGCCCGGAGGTAGATCCAGGCCGCTCTTCATGTCGACGATCCTGGCGTCCGTATCGGGCAGGGGCACGCCGATCGACCCGGCCCTGGCCGCCGCAATGGGATTGGCGTGGGTGAGTGGGCTGGTCTCCGTAAGGCCGTACCCCTCGACCAGCACTTCATGCCCGGCGAGGGCGTCGAAGTCCGCCTTCACCCTGACGGGCAGGGGCGCGGCGTTGGTGCGGCAGGCGCGCAGGGAGGAGAAGTCGCTCTGCCGGGCCTCGTCGTGGTTCATGATCGCGATGAACATGGTGGGCACGCCGAACAACCGGGTGGCCCGGTGCCGCTCCACCGCCCGGGCCGCGGAGAGCGGATTGAAACGCGGCATCACCAGCAATTCCGCACCGCTGTACAGGGGCACGTTCATCGCGCCGGCCAGCCCGCCGCTGTGAAACATGGGAATCACCGAGACGCAGGTTTCCCCACCCGGCTCGAAGGCGTACCACTCGGCGAACTGGATCGTATTGGCGACGATGTTGCGGTGGGTCAGCATGGCCCCCTTGGATGGGCCGGTGGTGCCGCCCGT
>CBDUSX010000099.1:0-8970 GCA_965369935.1 uncultured bacterium | reverse complement strand
CCCACCGCGTCGAACTGGCTCGGGGTGATGTTCAGGCCGGCATGGGCCGCGGCCATGTCCCGCCCGTCGTACTGCTTCGGACCCCCCAGGGCCTGGGAGATGAACAGCGCCTGGTGCCGTTTCAGCCCGCCCATGTCCACACCCTCGAACACGGGCGACAGGGCCGGGTCGCCCAGCACGCGCTTGTAAAACTCCTCCACCACCGTTTTGATGGTGCCTTCGCCCCCCAGCTTCTCATAGAGGGAGGCCGGCTCCTGCGGCGTCTCTTCCTTAACTTCGAATTCGGGCTTCAGTTCGAATTCCGCCGCCGCGGCGACCACCTGATCTTTGAGGGAGACCACCGTGGCGATGATGACGCCCACGTCCTCCTCGCCCACGCCCAGGGCATACAGCGTGTCCTGCAAGTGGCCACCCACGCGGTCGAACTGTTCGGAGGTGATATTCAATTCCGCGTGGGCCGCGGCCATGTCCCGCCCGTCGTACTGCTTCGGACCTCCCAGGGCCTGGGAGATGAACAGC
The DNA here is from genome assembly GCA_965369935.1 of uncultured bacterium. GTDB lineage: Bacteria > SAR324 > SAR324 > SAR324 > JACQKK01 > JAPUIH01. The sequence goes on along the minus strand of CBDUSX010000099.1, from coordinate 8,451 downwards.
GCCTGGTGCCGTTTCAGCCCACCCATGTCCACACCCTCGAACACGGGCGCTAGCGTGGGGTCGCCCAGTATGCGTGAGTAGAACTCCTCCACCACGGCCTTGATGGTGGCTTCGCCCCCCAGCTTTTCGTACAGGGTGGTTTCCGCAGGTACGGAGTTTTCCATATTCTCCTGGCTCCTCTCGTTATCCACTTGCTCGTTATCCGCGCCCGGAAAGGAATCCGGCCCCGCGGCGCTGCTGCCACTATGGGAAGAAAACGGGAAAGGCGCCCGGAGGTTTCGGAAAAACTTACCCAGTACAGACATTTTTACAGTCCCATTTTTCAGAACAAGACCTGATCGGTCAGCATTAAAATACGCCGGATTGAAAAGTCAAGGCGAACAAAGCGGAGCGGGCACCATGTTCGCTCCCGAGTAGCACGCTGTTTCGACATTCCACGCGAGAGGCATTTAAACAGCCCTCAATCCGATTTAACAATTTCGCAGACAGCAGGAATCTGTTATCCATCTTTTTTAACGCAAGATAATCAAAAACGAATGGTCTTCCACATTTGTTCCTCCATGAATGTGAAAGGATTCTCCAGCAACGAATGAATTGCCGCGTACGGGGGCACTCACGCGGAGGCCCCCTGCGCCGGCCCACCATCGCGGTGGAAGGCCCGGCGGCGCGTCCGGCAGGTTGATGGCCGCGGGCGGGGCCCGCCCCGAGCCACCGGAAACAGGCAAAAAAAAAGGTGCGGCCCAACGCCGCTTCCGAGTGTGCAAATCACGGCCCGGCGGGACTTTCAGGGGCGTAAGTTTTTTTTCCTCTAGGTGAAAACAAAAAGGACGGTCCATCGTTCCAAACACTATGTCTCATCCGGACCCGCAGAAATGACCCAACCGTTGAAAGTGTTCGTCGTCGACGACAGTTCCCTGTATCGGCGCATCCTGACCAAGTCCGTAGAATCCCTCGGACTTGCCTCCGAGGTGGAGACCGCGCCCTCGGGTGCCATCGCCCTCAAGAAAATACCCTTGTTCAAGCCCGACATCGTTCTGCTGGACATCGAGATGCCGGAAATGAGCGGCATTGAAGCGCTCAAAACGATCAAGCGGGACCACCCCGACGTGACGGTGGTGCTGGTAAGCGGGGTCAACTCCCGTAGCGCGGACGTGACCATCGAGGGCCTGTCCTCCGGAGCGGCGGATTTCATTGCCAAGCCCACCGGCAACAATCTGGAGGAAAACACCGCGGAACTCCGGCGGGGCTTGAAGGACGCCTTCGATCTCATCTCGGTCAGGCGGCTGGCCCGCGAAGCCCGCGCCTTAGCGCGGGGCCGTCCAAGTCCGTTGCCCCAGGCACAGCCCCCGGCGGCCCCCTCTCCCGCGCCGGCACTCAGGCGGATGCCCGCCATCGTTCCCCCGCGCATTGAAATCGTGGGCATCGGCGTGTCCACCGGAGGGCCCAGCGCCCTGGGCGCCATGGTGCCCGCGCTGCCGGAGAATCTGGCCGTGCCCGTGGTGATCGTGCAGCACATGCCGCCGGTGTTCACCGAATCCCTCGCCCGCTCCCTGGACAACAATTCCGCCCTGCGCGTCTGCGAGGCCAGGGAGGGACAGTTGCTGGAGCCCGGCTGCGCCTACATCGCCCCCGGCGGCATCCACACGGTGGTCAAGCGCGTCACCGCGCAGGAACAGCAGCGGCTGATAATCCGCTTCGATGACGGCCCGCCGGTCAACTCCTGCAAGCCGGCGGTGGACGTGCTGTTCAACTCCCTGGCCCGCACCACCGGCGGCCATACCCTGGCCGTGATCATGACCGGGATGGGCCACGACGGAAAAAACGGTACCGGCCAGATCAAGAGCCGGAACGGCTACTGCATTTCGCAGAGCGAGGAATCCTGTACGGTTTACGGCATGCCGCAGGCGGTGGATCAGGCGAATCTTTCCGACGAGAGCGTTAACCTGGACCAGCTTGCGAGCCGTATCGCATACATCATCAACGGAACACCGGTTTGAAATTCACGCAACAATATCCCGAGCTGACCAGCCAGGAATTCGAGCTGTTCCGGATCTATATCGAGCAGGAGTGCAGCATTTCGCTGGACGACGAAAAGGCCTACCTGCTGGAATCCCGCCTGAAGGGGCTGGTGGTGGAATACGACTGCACGAGTTTCGGAGACCTGTATCAAAAAGCGAAGCAGAACAACGTGCCCCTGCTGCGCAGCAAGATCATTGACGCCATCACCACCAACGAAACGCTCTGGTTTCGGGACAACTGCCCCTACCAGGTGATGGAAGAGGTGTTCATGCCGGAAATGGCGCGCCAACTGGCCCAGGGAAAGCCGACAGTGCGCATCTGGTCCGCCGCCTGCTCCACGGGCCAGGAGCCCTATTCCATCGCCATCGTCATCAACGAGTTTTGCAACCGCGCCGGAATCGAGGGCGTCACCCCGGAGCGCTTCGAAATCCTGGCCACCGACATATCCAGCGAGGCCGTATCCACCGGCAAGCTTGGCGCCTACGACAAACTGACCATGCATCGCGGCATGAGCGAGTCCTATCAAATCCGGTACTTCAAACAGACGCAGGGCCTGTGGATCATAAATGCCGGTCTGAAGAAGATGGTGGAATTCAAAGAATTCAATTTGCAGCAGGTATTCGACGCCTTCGGCACTTTCGACATGATTTTCTGCCGCAACGTGGCGATCTATTTCACGCAGGAGTTCAAGCAGCAGTTGTTCAAGAGAATGAAAGGGATTTTGCGTTCTGGCGGCTTGTTCTTCCTGGGCTCGTCAGAAACCCTGACTTACTACGCCAGCGAATTCCAGGTCAAGGAACACGGCAACTGCACCTATTACGTGGCCTGAGCCGCGGGTCACCTCTCCCTGCAGGGCCACCGCGGGGGCGCTATCCGCTGTCCAATGCAGCATCAGACCCCCGGCCGATACATTTTTTTTCGCGAGCCTGTCCCGCCTCCGTTACAACTCCGTTACGACCCTTCCTCGCATACACAATTTCAGGAAATCCGCCGCGTTTCGGCGTATAGGACCTCGCTCCTTGCCGGTGGTTGGATATTGAACTGAATTTACAGCGCAATGCCGGTTTTTTTTGGAACCCTTTGGCTTTTTCCTCGTATGTGTGAGGTATGGAGGTGTGTATCCGGCAGCCCGGATCTGCTTCAGGATAGAGATCGGTTTGCTTAAATTTGTTCAGGTTTACCTGAAAACGTGGCTCGGGGTTTGCTTTGCCTTCGCGCGGGCGGGGATCAACCAACCGGCGCTGTAGGCTTTGCGGAACGGACACACTCAGATCACCGAAGTCAACCGCTACGTATGCGAGAGTGGACTATGACGCCCCTAACATCCGCCACTGAAGTCTTGCAACAACTGTTTTCCGAGATCTCCCAGGTGCGGGAAGGGGACCTCACCCGGCTGGGGAGCCTGATTCAACTGGTGGACGATGCGCCGGAAGTGTCCGCCGCGCCGGGCGTGCAGGAAATCCGTGACCAGATGGCCCGGCTGACTATACTGAGCGGAGACGAATTCGACACCGCCTACGACACCCTGAAACAGACCATCGCGGCTCACCAGGGCGCCGCCGCGCCTGCCCCCGCCGCCGAGGCTCCGGAGCCGGTCTCCCTCTATGAGAAGCTGGGGGGCGAGGCGACCATCAAGACGGTGGTGGAGGAGTTCTACACGCGTGTGCTGGGCGACCCGGCCCTGGCGCCCGTGTTCGAGGGGGTGGACATGGGCGGGCTGAAACGGCATCAGGCGTTGTTCATCTCCCAAGCCCTGGGAGGCCCCAGGCAGTATGAGGGGCGGGACATGGCCGCGGCCCATGCGGGATTGAATATCACCTCCGAACAGTTTGACGCGGTGGGAGGCCACCTGCAGTCCACCCTGGAAGCCCTGGGCGTGGGGGGGGAGGACGTGGGCGTCATCATGACCACGGTGGGCTCCCTCAAGGAACAGATAGTATCCGCGGCCCCGGCCGCTCCGGAGCCCGCGGCGGAGACGGTGGAAGCAGCCCCGGCCGAGACCGTGGAGGCCGCACCTGCCGGTTTGGAAGACTCGCAACTGCCCGGAATGGATCAGGAGCTTTTCGTGGAGTTCGTGGACGAGGCGCTGTCCCATCTCCAATCCATCGAATTGAACATCCTGTCCCTGGAAACCGATGCCGGCAACACGGCCATCATCAACAGCATCTTCCGGCCCTTCCACACCATCAAGGGCGTTTCGGGATTTCTCGGTCTCACGGAAATCAACAAGCTCTGCCACGACGCGGAGAACCTGCTGGATGACGCCCGCAAGGGCAAGCTGGAAATCACCGGCCCGGTCTCCGACGTGGTGTTGCAAACGGTGGACTTGCTGAAGGAAATGATCCCGCTGTGCCGGAGTTCCGACGATCCACCCGCCGCCATCAAGCCTTACGCGGAGCGGGTGGAGGAATTCCTGGTGCTCATCGCCCAGGCCAAGAGCGGCGCCTCTGCACCGCCTGTGGCGCCCGCGCCCTCCGGAAAGCCACTCGGCGAAATCATGGTGGAATCCGAGACCATCACGCCGGACAATCTGGACGAGGCCATCTCGACCCAGGAGGAACACGGCGGATCCCTGGGCACGATTTTGATCACGGATCACGATGTGAAGCCGATCGAGGTGGCCCAGGCCCTGCGCAGCCAGCAGGCCGCCAAGGACGAGCCTACCGGGGCGCTGGAGGCACCCACGGGCACCGCCAGCGAAAACATCCGCGTACGCACCAGCCTGCTGGATCAACTGATGAACCTGACCGGGGAACTGGTGCTGGGCCGCAACCAGTTGCTGCGAACCCTCTCCGGCATGTCCGAGGAAGTGCACGGGCTGAACTCGATCCTGCACAACGTGGACCGCGTCACCAGCGAAGTCCAGGAAGCGGTGATGCAGACCCGCATGCAGCCGCTGGCCGGGCTGTTTTCCCGCTTTCACCGCGTGATCCGCGACCTTTCACGCTCCATGAACAAGAAAATCTCCTTCTCCGTGAGCGGGGAGACGGTGGAGTTGGACAAAACCCTCATCGAAGCCCTCACCGATCCACTGACCCATCTCATCCGCAACTGCGCGGATCACGGCATCGAGCCCCCTGAAAAGAGGGTGGCCGCCGGCAAGCCCGAAACCGGCCGGATCACCCTGAAAGCCTTCCACGAAGGCGGCAAGGTGCACGTGACGGTGGCCGACGACGGCGCGGGAGTGGACATTGCGCGCATCAAGGAAAAGGCCGTGGAGAGCAGCCTGATCACCCGCGAGAAGGCCATGCAGATGTCCGACCGGGAAGCGCTGCGGCTGCTGTTCGCGCCGGGATTCTCCACCGCGCAGCAGGTGACAGGCGTGTCCGGCCGGGGCGTGGGCATGGATGTGGTGCTCTCCAATATCGAGGGCATCGGCGGCACCGTGGAAATTTCGAGCGAACTGGGCAAGGGCACGACCTTCCTGCTTGACCTGCCGCTCACCCTGGCCATCGTACCGGCCCTCATCGTCAGCGTCGGCGGGCAGCGCTTTGCCATTCCCCAGACCAATCTGGTGGAACTGGTGCACCTGGAAGGCGAAACGGTGAAGGAGTCCATCCAGCAGGTGCGGGGCTCGGAAGTCTACAGCCTGCGCGGCGAACTGCTGCCCCTGATGCGCCTGGATGAGGTGCTCAATCTCGAACGGCAGGAAGAAGCCGGCGGCGAAGACGGACAGATGTCCCACTATGCCCTGAAAACCGCGGCAAGGCCGAAACCGGAAGAGGCCGAGGAGAAATCCAAGTTAAATCTGTACGAAAAGCTCGGGGGCGGCCCCACCATCAGAAAGGTGGTGGAGGAATTTTACAGCCGCATCCTGGCCGATGGAGAGTTGGCGCCGGTATTCGAAAAGGTGGACATGCACGGATTGAAACGTCACCAGGCGCTGTTCATCTCCCAGGCGCTGGGGGGGCCGAAGCAATACGACGGCCGGGACATGACCGCGGCCCATGCGGACCTCAACATCTCCTCCGAGCAGTTCGACCGCGTGGGAGGGCACCTGGCCGACACCCTGGCCGCCCTGGGCGTCGAGGAAGAGGACGCCGCCCAGATCATGGGCACGGTGGGCTCGCTCAAGGAGCAGGTGGTGTCCGGCGCGGCCCCCGCGCAAGATGGCGCCTCCCCGCAGGATGCCGCGCAAGGCGCCGCCGGGGGCGAGCAGGCACAATCCCTGACCGAGGAGTTACGGGCCGGCCTGGAGGGGCAGCAGCAGGCATCGCAGCAGCGCGCCCTGTCCATCGTGGTCATGTCCACTTCCTACAAGCAGTACGGGCTAATCGTGGACAGCGTGTACGACACCGAGGAAATCGTGGTCAAGCCCTTGAGCAACCTGCTGAAGGACGTGGGCGTATTCGCCGGCGCCACCCTGATGGGCGACGGCCGGGCGGCCCTGATCCTCGACATGACGGGGCTGGTCAAGGCGGCCGGAGTCCAGGTCGAGGAGGAAGGGGGCGCAGACAGCTTCATGAGAGAAGAGGCGGAAGTTTCCAGGGACGCCGAAAGTCAGACCATCCTCTTGTTCAGCATCAACCCGGAAGAGCAGATGGCGGTGCCGCTGACCTTGATTTCAAGGCTGGAGACGGTGCGCGTAAGCGATATCCGCACCTCCATCAACGGGAAGGTGATTCCCTACAGGGACAGGTTGTTGCCCCTCGCTTTCCTGGAAGAGCACGTGGAGATCGGCAAACCGCCGCCCGACCGGGAGACGGCCAAGATTCTCGTGTTCGAGATCGAACACACCGTGGGGCTGGTGGTCAGCGAAATCATCGACTCGGTGGAAATTCCCGTCAATCTGGACGACACCTCGATTGCCAAGCGCGGATTCTCGGGCGTGGGCATCGTCAGCGGCAATCCCACCGCATTCCTGGACATCTACCAGGTGATCGAGATGGCGTACCCGGACTGGTTCAAGCACGACAAGGAAAAACGGCAGCAGGACATGGACAAGACCTCGATCACGGTCATGCTGGCCGAGGACTCCAGCTTCTACCGGAACGTGGAGAAGAACTACCTGATGCAGGAAGGCTTCAACGTCATAGAGGCCGAGGACGGGCAGGCCGCCTTCCGGTTGCTCCAGCAGCATCCGGTGGACATTGTGGTCACCGACATCGAGATGCCCAACATGAACGGGTTCGAGTTGACCGAGCACATCCGGGCCTCCGAGCAATTGCGGCACCTGCCGGTGATCGCGGTCACCTCCCTGTCCCAGGACGAGGAGCGGCAGCGGGGCATGCGGGCGGGGCTGGACGCCTACCTGGTCAAGCTGAAACGGGAGGAGTTGCTGCGCGAGGTGCACCGGCTGCTCAAAGAGAAGAGAAAACTGAACTAGCCGGACACGCGGGAGCGGCGGCGAGATTGAAGTGCAACCCCATCATCCGGAAATGAGAGAATCGCAACAACCACAGGCGGCACGATGAACGTAGAACCCAAGGCAGACGAGGCAACCGGGCAGGAGGTCAGAATTGGCGGGGAGATCCTGCAATTCGCCACGTTCTACCTGAACGGGGAAATGCTGGGCCTCAATATTCTGAAAGTACAGGAAATCCAGCAGCCCCAGCTCATCACGCCGGTGCCCCTGGCCCCGGATCACATCATGGGCCTGATCAGCCTGCGGGGGCACATCGTGACCCTGATTGATCTGCGCAAGCGGCTGGGCATGGATATCAGCAAGCCCATCAAGCACCCCTATCACATTGTGGTGAACACGCAGAATACGATCGCCTGTTTCGAAGTGGATGAAATCGGGGACGTGGTGGACGTCCCGGTGGAAGAATTCGTGCCCCCGCCGGAATCGGTGCGGGCCATTGACGCAAGGTTCCTCGAGGGGGTCTATCCCCTCGAGAACAGGATATTGGCTATTTTGAATGTAGACGTGGTTCTGGAAAACTCTTAATCCCCCTGGAAGTTATCGCGGAGAAGAACATGGAAACCTTGGCCCCCAATGCAGACAGTGGAATTGAAATCGAACGCCTGACGGCGGTGCTGGAAAATCTGGGCACGAACGTGCTCCTTGCGGACACGGACCGCACCCTGACCTACATGAACCCGCGCTCCAGGCAGACCCTCGGTACGCTGGCGCATGTCCTGCAATCGGAGATGGGGCTCGGCATTGACGATCTGGTGGGCGGTTCCATTGACCGCTTTCACGGGGACTCTGCGGCCCGCATCGCGGCCATGCTCTCCAATCCCGGCAACCTGCCCCATCAGGCGGAAATCAAGCTGGGGGACCACATCCTGAGCCTGGACGTGAACGCGGTGACCTCCTCGACGGGGGAATTCATCGGGATCGTGGTCAACTGGGAAGACATCACCGAGATGAAGTCGTTCGAGGACCAGGCGGGTCGCGTCACCAACATGATGGACAATTCGCCGGTCAACATCATGTTCGCCAACAAGGACCTGGAGTTGACCTATCTCAATCCCGTCTCCAAGGAG